>JAHEPY010000027.1 GCA_019561565.1 Methanothermococcus sp. SCGC AD-155-M21 | reverse complement strand
ATTTGATGTTGAATTAAAGGATAGCGAAATCCCAAAAATGACTGTAAAAAACTCATCTATCAAGTTGAAGAGGATTGGAGAAAATATGACAACTGGAGAAATTGTAGTTGAGGGAGATGTTGGAATGCACCTTGGTGTTGAAATGAAAGGGGGGAAAATAGTAGTAAATGGAAATGCAGATAATTGGGCTGGACAGGGTATGAAAGATGGAGAAATAATTATAAAGGGAAATGCTAAGGACTATATAGGTTCAACATATAGGGGAGGTTATAAAGGTATGTCTGGAGGTACTATAATTGTAGAGGGAGATGTAGGCCATGAAATTGGGGAGTATATGACTAGAGGTATTATTCATGTAAAGGGAAATGCCAAATCCCATGTTGGAATTCATTTAAGTGGGGGCATTATAATAATTGATGGAGATGTTAAGGATAGAATAGGGGGAGAAATGGTAAAGGGAGCCATAGTAGTAAAGGGTAAAGTAGTGGATATGTTACCTACCTTTAAATTTGAGGGTATTGTTGAAGACCCTGTTATAAAAATAAGAAAAAAGGACGAAGGAGTTAAGGTAGAGGGCAAGTATTATAAATATTCTGGTGATTACTGCCTAAATAAACCAAAAGGACAATTATATATCTCTGTAGAAAGTAATCCAGATTTAAGAAAATAATTTTTAATTTTTTAAATTATTATTTTTTTATTTCATTAAAATAAAATAGTAATATAATTTATATAAAAAAAATTGTAATTTATTTAATTATTTTTTAATTTTATTATAATTCTTATTATTTTTTAAGAGTATTTCTTCTCCAATTTCTCATTTTTGGATGAGTTCTTACCTTACCCTTTGTCTTGGATATTACAAATAATGGAACTCTTCTATTTTGTTTTAATGCCTTAGCAAGTCTTAATTTTTTAGCATGGGGTTTTATAGATGACATAATAACACCTCATATATATTATTACTTTTAATTTTATTTTTAATTTATATTTTATACTTTATACCTACAACCCTGGACTGATTGTGCTTTGGAAAATAATCTTCAGGTTTTTTATCCTTTATTTTTATTAACTCCCTTATTTCTGTTTCATAATCTGATTTCAACATAAGGGTACTTTCTCCCTGGGATATTATAAAATATTTTTCTACAAGGGAGTTAATTGTTTTATGTCCAAATCCCATAAGTGGAGTTAAATACTCTAAGTTTTTTCTCATTTCAAGGCTTTGTATTTCAGAATAGGACAATCGAGGAACTCTATCATCCCTTCTAGTTCCATCGCATATAATTTTATATTTATCAGATAGGATCTCTATAACAGATTTATGAAGGTATTGGATACCATTGGATGGATATCCATCCTTTAAAATAATCTCAACAGATTTTTCAATAATCTCCCTATCTAAGAATTCCACCTTATGAGGGAGATTTAATATTTTAGAGGTTTCCTGTGCATACCTATAGGAATCCAAAATTCCAAAATTCACTGTTATAAGTTCCACATCATAGTTTAATTTTTTTAGAAGTAGGGCAGTTAGGGAACTGTCCTTTCCCCCACTAAACAAAACCCTTGCCTTTATCATTGCTGAAACCCAATTATTTTATTTTCTAATGAATTTAATATCCTTCTTCTTAGGTTTATTCATCTCATATATTTTATCAAGAAGTACCTTTAATTGCCCATCAGAAACAGGTATTTGTAATTTTCCCATCTGTGCCAATTGAATAAGTTGAATCTCTACCTGCTCTGCAAGTTCGGGTTTTACCAATTTTACCCTGGATAACCTTGCCCTGGCAGGTTCTGATAGGATTTGTTTTAATATCTTCCTTTTTTGCATTTCATACTGCTGCTGCATTCTAAGGGACTGCTCATCAACTTCAGCATTGGCAGCAGCCTGTTGTTGCATTTCAAGGAGTTTTTTTCTCTTTAATTCTTCAGGATCCATTATTATCCCCATATAGATTTAATACTTTGAAATTGCAGGTATCTCATTTATAATTTCATCTTTAACTTCTTTTGTAGTATTATCCAGTAAAGATTGGCCCTTTGGAGTAATTACTCTACCTTCTTTAGTCCTCTTTACAAGATCTAATTTCTCCAATGCATGCAATGCTGTTCTTATAATATTTCCACTACCCTTTACAGCCTTTTCTGGTTTATATCCTCTGTTTTTTCTTCCACCGTATGCAGTTCTTAACTTCTCAACGCCTACAGGACCATTTATATATATCTTTCTGAGAACTGCTGCACATCTTACATACCACCAATCCTCATCATCAGGGCGTCTCTCTTTATGGGTTCCAGTTTTAACAAAATCTGCCCAGGAGGGTTTCTCAATATTCATCTCTTTTAATTTCTTTGATAATTTCTCAATTAACATTGTTGGAGGAACATCATATACTGTTGTCATTTAAACACCCTTATTTATTTTTAGTTATTTATTATTATATATTTTATTTTTATTATTTTTTTAATTATTTTTTATTATTTTTTATTAATATTCTTTATATAATGGTAAAATGTGTTTTAATAATATTTTAATAGTTATTTAAGTTTATAATAAAAAAATAATAAAACCAGGCAACTCTCTATCATTTATAATATTATACTTATATATATTATTTTCTATTAAATATACTGCCCTTGTATATTATCTTATAATACCTATATAATATCCATCTTTATATATTGCCTACATTTTTTTACTTTTAGGTTTTCTTGAAAACCTGAATTTTTCAAATTCTTCAATATACTTTGTTTTCTTGGGTTTTTTAGTAGTATATTTTTTCCAGCCTTCTCTTGGTTTAAATAGGGTTATTACATTACCCACCAAACTAACTACTTCAGAATTGGTTTCCAAGGATATTTTTTTGGCTATATCTTCCTTAGTGTCATTCTCTAAGGCACCCTTTTTAATTTTAACTTTAATGAGCCCTCTATCCTTAATTTGCCTTTTTACTTCATGTATTATTTTATCAACGCCTTCTTTCCCTGCCCAAACTACAGGTGCTATTGAATGGGATTGGGCTCGAAGCATCTTTCTGGCTCTGGAGGTTAGTCTTTTTTTAGACTCTTGATTATTATTTGAATCCATATTTTCTGTTTTTTCCATAATTATTCCCTTGTATTTTATAGAGATTTAGATAAAATAAATAATTAAATTAATGATTAAATTAATGATTATAGTAATTAAATTAATGATTAAATAGTTATTAAATTAATAGATTATTAAATAATTAAAAATATAATCCATTAGGATTAATAATTTAAATAAAATAATAAATATTAAAAAA
>JAHEPY010000026.1 GCA_019561565.1 Methanothermococcus sp. SCGC AD-155-M21 | reverse complement strand
CTCTTAATAATAACCTGGATTCTGTAAATAATTTTAAATATTCCTTAGCATTTTCTATGTTTTCCCTACTTCCACAAAGTACAGGGTATTTATTGTCCAACATATTGGCATCCTTTAATTTATACTCCACTCCACAAATTTCCATTACCATAAGATCAGACTTTTAAATATATTATTTACATAGAGATATTGATATTATTATATTTATTGATAGTAATATATTAAAAATAATTATTATATCTTGGTGAAACCATGTATGAAATAGTTAGATATGAAGGGGGAGTTTATAGAAATAATATATTTAAAGAATGGATTGAAGATATTGGCGGATTTATAATACAGGAGCATGTAATGCAATTGGATGTATATATGACAGTGGCATTACCTCAAAATGAAATAGAAAACTTCAAGATAGAATCTAAAAAATATAAGGGAAAGGTAGTTGAAACTCCTTTGGCAGGGATAGAGATTGCAGTTGTGGCCCCCAGTTTATCAAGGCATCATCTTCCCCATACTGCATGTGATATATCAGAATATGTTAGAAGATTTGGGGCAAAACCCAATATGATAGGACTTGCCCATGGAGCAGGTAAGGCCATAAGTAGTATAAAGGAGAAGGAAAAAAGACTTATTGAGGAGCATGATATTGCAGTTTATGTTATGGGTAATTTTGGAAGTTGTTTAAGGGATAAAACCCATATATTTGATGTGGATATTCCTGTCTTGGTGACAGGAGGGCCTGAAGAATTAGATATTCCCTACCCCTATGTGGGAAATCTTGGAAGAAGGGCTCAAAGGTTAAGGCACAGTGAGGAGAGACAGGCCTTAAAGAATATGATAGATGAAATTACAAAACTAATAAATAAAAAAAGGGAAGAACTTTCCTATGACCCCCCCATAGTTCCCCCAGTTGTATTAAAGGATGAATTGGAAAAAAAGGTTGAAGAAATATATGATATTCTATCTCCAATGCCAATTGTTACACAGTTAGATGGATTAAGGATAAAATTGGATTATGATATCTATCATGAAAAAATAGAAAATGTAATGGTTGGAAAATACCTATTAAAGGATATATGCAGTATAACAAGGTCTGAGATGAAAAACTACATCTTAATTAAAATAAAACCAACTTCAGAAGTTATAAATGATTAATAATTTGAGGGAATACACATGGAATCCTATGAAGAAACACCATTAAATGATACTGTAGAACTTCCAATAAAACCTGGAATTCCCCAGTCAATTATAGTTAGGGTAATGGAAATTTGTGGAGTGGAGTATAAATTAAAGGATGCCAATATGTTGGACAATAAATACCCTGTACTTTGTGGAAGTAGGGAAAACATAGAAAATGCTAAGGAATATTTAAAATTATTTACAGAATCCAGGTTATTATTAAGAGATATTGCACGATTGGCCAGGAGATTCAACACTGTGGCTAAAATATATACTGAGGATGATGATTTAAAATATATTATGGAGATAGTTTCCCAAGATGTTACAAATAGGGATAAATTAGAGGTACTTGACAAAGTTCCAGAATCTAAGGAGGATTGTGAAACTTTGGATCTCTGTGGAAAAAAGATTTATGTTTATGTATGATATTTTTAATAATTAAATAATCTATTAATCTTTTAATAATCTTTAATGATCCTTTAATTTTATTTAATAAGATTGATAATATGCACTATTCAACAATAGAGTTAGAATTAAAAGAACATGCCCTAACAGTTGATAGGGGCTCCATAAGAACAAAAAGAAAATTTGCTTTTTTACTTGAGGAAGGGGATATATTATTGGAGAATAAAAAATTATTTGATGTACATAATGAGGTTGAGGTATTAATAGATTATACATTTAATGATAAAAGTAAAAGACCCAAAGAAACAATTAATATTTATAAAATAATTAAAATAATTAAAAAATAAAATATTTAATAATAATTAAGTGTTATTAAAGGTGTTTTTATGGATGTAGAAGGAAAATCAGCGATAATTCATACTATTGGAGGAATATTATTTGGAATACTAGCCAATTATATTTATAATTTAGGTTTTGGGATATTTAGTGGTGTTGCCACATTGCTATTTTTATTCTTAGGTCTTATAATAGTGGGGCATATATCTGCAATGATATTGGGTAGCACAAGTTTAACTCAGAAGCAATGGCTTGGATGTGGGGGTATGTCCTACTTTTTTATAGCAATTGTATTTTGGGTATTGGCATACAATGGCGTAATATAATTTAGAATAAAGAATTAAAATAAAAAAATAAAGGTGAATAAAATGCATTCTCCCTTGAAAAATATTAAATTATCCAAATCAAAGGAACTATTTAATAATGCCCAAAAATACTTAGTAAAGGGAGTCAATAGCCCAGTTAGGTATTTTAAACCCTATCCCTTTTTTGTAGAGCGTGCAAAGGATTGCTATCTTTTTGATGTGGATGGAAATAAATATATAGACTACTGTCTTGCCTATGGTCCTATGGTACTTGGCCATGGAAATCCCAATATTATTAAGGCAGTGGAGGAGCAATTGGAATTGGGAATTAGTTATGGATGTCCCACTGAAAATGAAGTTATACTTGCAAAGGAGATTGTAAAAAGAATGCCCTGTGCAGAGATGGTTAGATTTGTAAGTTCCGGGACAGAATCTACTATGGGTGCCATTAGACTTGCTCGAGGAATTACTGGAAAAAATAAAATTATAAAGTTTGATGGGGCCTACCATGGATCCCATGATTATGTACTTGTTAAAAGTGGTAGTGGGGCCTTAACCCATGGAGTGCCAAATTCTCCAGGTATTCCAGAGGAAACTACAAAGAATACCATATTAGTTCCATTTAATAATGAGGATGCTGTTAAAAGGGCCATATTGGAAAATAAAGATGAGATAAGTTGTATTATTCTTGAACCTGTAATGGGTAATATTGGATGTATCCCTCCAAAGGAAGGATATTTGGAATTTTTAAGGGAAATTACTATTGAAAATGATATAATTTTAATATTTGATGAGGTAATTACTGGATTTAGGCTATCTCCTGGAGGAGCACAGGAATACTATGGAGTTACTCCAGATTTGGCCACCATAGGTAAGATATTGGGAGGGGGTTTTCCAATAGGGGCCATTGTAGGTAGAAAGGATATTATGGAAAATCTTTCGCCAAATGGGCCAATATATCAGGCAGGTACATTTAATGGAAATCCAATATCCATTGCAGCAGGTATAGCAACATTGAAAAATCTTAATGACGAGTTTTACAATAAAACCTTTAAATCCTCTAAGAAAATAAGTGAATTTATAAAAGAATGTGCAGATAAAAACAATATTCCAAATCAAGTACATAACATAGGCTCCATGTTTCAGATATACTTCAATAGTGATGAAGTTAAGGATTATGAAAGTGCCAAGAGAAGTGATACTGAGAGGTTTATGAAGTACTTCTATGGCCTGTTGGATAGGGGAGTATTTATAGCACCTTCACAATTTGAATGCTGCTTTACCTCTATAAAACATGATAATGATGTAGTGGATTTAACCTTAAATGCCATTGAGGAGGTATTTAAGGGATTATAATTTATAGTCAAATACATAACCTTATCTTATAATCTTAATATAAAATAATAAGAATAATAATATAGTAAGGAATAAAACATTAAAAAGAGAAATACTTTTAAGTCCATCTAATTTAGCCCAGTATGAAGTTTATAATGCTGCTTTCAGGGGGAATTACCCTTTCTCCAAGTGCTTAGGGGCATAAGCAGATAATAAAGAATTTAGGTATTTTTAATATTTTAGGTTTTTATTTTTATTTTATTATTTTTTATTATAATTTTAATCATTTTATTTTTTATATAAATTTATTATATTTTTTAACTATATTGATCAGTTAATTACTCATCTTTTAAATTTATTTAATATTTAAAACATAGGAAGTAGGCTTCTGTATTCCTTAATAAACTATATATAGGATGGTTATTGTTATTAGGAAGGTATATTCCTACTGAGGTTGAGGTGTTTATAATGTCTGGTTTAGATGTTTTTTTCTTTTTATGGGCTGCATCATTAGTTTTTTTTATGAAGGCAGGTTTTTTAGCATTGGAGGTTGGACAGTTTAGTCATAAAAACGCTGCATACCATTGTGTTTTAAAATTATTGGATTTAATGGCTGTATTTATAAGCTATTTATTCTTAGGATATGGTATAGCCTATGGTATTGAGTATATATTGCCACTAACAACAGGTATGTTTGATGCTGAATTAGGGGCTTGGTGGATGAAGATGGCAGTATTTGCGGCAGCAGCCGTAACTATAATCACAGGAGGAGTGGCCGAAAGAATAAAAATCATTCCTTACTTTATAGGGGCACTTATTGTTGGAGGAATACTTTATCCAATAGTGGAGCATCTTGTATGGGGAGGAGGATTTGCAAGTTTAGGAATAGTATTTACAGATTATGCAGGAAGTGGAGCAGTTCATCTCTTTGGAGGTTTAGTGGGCTTAGTTGCGGCATGGGCCTTGGGACCAAGACTCAAAAAGTATATAAATGGTATTCCTCAGGCATTACCTGGCCATAATATACCATTGGCTGTTTTAGGGGCATTTATATTGGCATTTGGATGGTATGGATTTAATATAGGCAGTGCCTCTACAGTTGGAGATGGTTTAGAATTAACACAGGTAGCAATTGCCACCACAATGGCCCTTGCAGGGGGCATATTAGGTGGAGCCATAAGTTCAAGAAATGATCCATTATATACTGCAAATGGAATGTGTGCAGGGCTTGTTGCAGTATGTAGTGGGGTTAGTTTATTTACTCCATTGGGGGCACTTATTGTAGGGGCTATTGCAGGTTTGCAACAACCATTCACTTATAGAATAATTGAAGAAAAGTTAAAAATAGATGATGTATGTGCCATAGGTCCAGTACATGCCATGAGTGGTTTTATTGGCGTAATATGTGCAGGTATTCCATTTTTATTGAGAGATGCCTCGAGTGTTTCCTTAATTGGGCAATTAATCGGAGCAATTGTAATTTCTTTAATTGCAATTGTTGGAGGGGCCATTATCTATAAAGGATTGGATATGTCCATTGGTTTAAGGGTCCCTGAAGAGGTTGAAAAAAGGGGATGTGATGAGGGGGCTCTTCAGGTTGAAGCCTACTCAAAGATTAATTAGTATATATGCTTATAATCTCATATTTATTAACTACACATTATCTACTGTAAATAATTGGTAAGATATTATGAAAATTAGACAGGTCCCAGAGGATTTTATTGTAGAGGAAATATTGGATAAAAATACCCTTAAAAAGGGAAATAATTATAATCTATATTTATTAAAAAAAACAAACATAGAAAACTTAAAGGCATTATCCTATATTTCTAAAAAGTTCAATATTCCACTAAAGGACATAGGGTACTGTGGTTTAAAGGATAGGCATGCCATTACCTTGCAATATATTACTATACCTACAGAATATGGAATAATATCCCTTAATGAGGAGAATCTAAAAGTAGATTATTTAAAAACAGTTGGCAATCCCTTAAAATTAGGTCAATTAATGGGAAATAAATTTAAAATTACCATTCGTAATATTAAAAGGGAGAATTTTTTAAAAATAGGGGATAATTTAAGAAACCTTCATTTGGGAGTCCCTAACTATTATGATAATCAAAGATTTGGAAGTGTATTCCAAAATAGAATATTTATAGCCAAAGAATATATGATGGAAAATTATAAAAATGCCTTAAGAATAATTCTTACAAAATATAAAAAAAGTGAAAATAAAAGAATTAAGGATTTAAAAAGATATATAAATGAAAATTGGGGACGTTGGGAGAGTATTTTAAGATATATAAAAAATAATAAAATAAAAAATAAAATGTTTGTGAATATTATAAAGTATTTAAATAATGGAGATAAGGAAAGATTTAAAGGAGCATTTAAATACGTGGATAATAGATTAAAGAAATTATTTGTTTCAGCATATCAAAGTTATCTATGGAATGAATCCATAAAAAACCTTTTAAAAAATTATATTCCTAAGGAGGATAGGATATATATTGATTATAACTGTGGGACCCTATTAATCTATAAAAACATAGATGAGGAGATATTGCATACTTTAAAAAATAAAACATTCCCAACAATAACCCATGATATAGATCTCAATAATTTTGATGAGGATTATAATAAAATAATTAAAAGTATATTAAAAAAAGAGGGATTAAAAATAGGGGATTTCAATAAGTTAAAGAACTTTTCTAATCCATCCTATTCTGAAAGAATGATAATATCCATCCCAGAGGGTATTTCATATGGAAAATTCCTAAATGATGAATTAAACAAGGGAAAATATAAAATAACAATGGAATTTCAATTAAAAAAAGGGAAGTTATGCCACAATGATAATAAAAAGGATAATGATAGTTTAATCTTTTTCAAATAATACACTATTAATATGCTCATTCCATTTCAACCACATGTCCCTAATGTATTTATCCTCTTTTGTAAATCCCATAATTATATGGTAATTTCCAATTTTTCTATAGTAGCAATAACTTTCTGTAGTGTTGGTATATTTTGGAGTATAGGTATATTTATAATAAGTACCATATTTAAAATGTAGTGTTTCCTTGGAAACAGTAAGATACTCTGGATTATCCAGATTTGGTTTGTAGGTTCTAATATCAAAGTTTATTGTATTTTCATTGCTATATGTTTTTATTATACCCTGACCCTGTTCATCAGATATGGGTATAATATTGGAATATTTTAGATCCATAAATAATTTACTTATAGGTACATTTTTTATGGGATATTTGTAATTTTCCACAGGATCGGAGTAATTGGTAGTATTGTTATATGCATCAGGATTATCATTACTGTTATTTAATAGATTATCATTACTGTTATTTAATAGATTCCCATTACTGGTTAGATTATCTTCACTTTCTTTATTTTTTGTAGTAGTGGAGTTAGAAAATAGGGATCTATTACTACCATCATTAGATAGGTTATCCTTTTCTGCACTGTTTAAATTTGATTTATTGTCCTTATATTGAGTATCCTTAGTATCATGGTTATTATTTTGAATATTACCAATAATAACATAGGAACCTAACAACAACAAAGCCAATGTTAATAACACTATTAAAATATCCTTATACTTCTCATTCATAATTTCACTTTTTAATAAATTAAAAAAAAATTAATAATATAAATATTTTAAAATAAAATAAATAAAATTATAGTTAAACGTATATTTGCACTTAATCATAATAATATAATAAAAGAATAAAATATTAATAAAGAGGTTAATATAACCTTTATAATGGCTTTATAAAATATTATGCCTCTCAGCACTTAGGAATATTAAGAGGGGCACTGGAGGAATTTTTACTCTTTATTATTTATTTTTGGGTATTTTAATATTTTTAAGTATTGTCCTTTATTTTTATTTTTTTAATTATCTTAAATTTATTTATCAATTTTTTATTATTTTTTTTAATTTGGAATTAGAGTTTTTTTATATTATTATAAATAATTTTGTTTAGAGTCCTACTTTTACTTAAACTAAGGCCCATAATGCTAATTCTGTAAGAAGTACCCTTTCCTTAGTGCTTAAGGATATTAAGGAGATAAATGGCAGGATTATTAATTTTTATTATTTATTCCATCTTAAGTATTTAAAATCTTATTATTTTATATATTTATTTTTTTATTTTTATCTTAAATTATTAAAATTAATCCACAAGGGCCATTAAATCCTTAGGTCTGTGTATATCTCCTCCTATTTTACAGCAGGGCACTACCTCACATTTACTATACTTCATTACTTCCTCCACAATCTGACCTAAGTTCATTTCTGGCACTATGATTTTTGAGGCCTTTAAGTTCTTTACAACTTCATCAGGGAAAGGATATACTGTTATAAGTCTCAAATATCCAACATCATATCCCTCCCTTCTCATACTCTCCACAGTATATTTAACAGTTCTTGATGGGGTTCCATAGCACAGGAATATGGTCTCGCTATCAATGTATTTTGCCTCATACTTTATTATATCCTCTTTATTGTTTAATATTTTATTGCATATTCTTCTAACCAACTTATCATGGGTCTCAGGGGATACATCTGGATATCCTCTCTCATCATGAGTTAGCCCTGTAACATGTATATTATAACCCTTTCCAAATGCTGGCATCTCAGAAACTTCTTTATCAAAGGGAAATGGCTTTTTACATGGTTTTTCCTCAGGTAGGGCCCTATTGATTATTGGAATATCATCATGCAATCTTACTTTCTCTCTCATGTGGCCCAATACCTCATCAGCCATAACAAATACTGGTACTCTATATTTTTCTGCATAGTTAAAAGCCATAATTGTGTAGTCGTACATTTCCTGAACTGAGGATGGGGCAAAGGCTATTGGTTCATAATCTCCATGGGAACCCCATCTTATCTGCATCATGTCCCCCTGGCTTGCATAGGTTGGTTGGCCAGTTGAAGGACCTCCCCTTTGAACATCCACTATTACACAGGGGGTCTCTGTCATGTAGGCATAACCTATATTTTCCATAAATAAACTTAAACCAGGGCCTGATGTTGCAGTCATTGCCTTATAACCTGCCCAGCCTGCACCAATTACACTTGCTATGGCTCCAATTTCATCTTCCATCTGAACAAAGTACCCTCCTACCTTTGGAAGATCCTTTGCCATACCCTCTGCTATCTCAGTTGATGGGGTTATAGGATAGCCTCCAAAAAACATACAACCTGCTTTAATTGCTCCCTTTGCACTTGCTATATTTCCCTGAATAAATTCCACATGTTCTGCCAAAGTATCACCACTTAATATTTATAATTTAATTTTATATATCTCTCAAATAATATATATTTTTGTTAATATACTAAATATTCTAAAAAAAATAATAATTTAATAAAAATATAAATATAAAATGAATATATTATTAAAAATTATTAATTGGCAAAAATATATTAAAAACATAATAAATCATATTAAAGTTATAATATTTATATTTTATTTATAATTTTAAAATTATAGTTAGGTAAATAGGAACAATCTTAATAGTTAGACCTATTCTACATATAGGCCATATAAATCTCAATAAATTATCTGCAAGAGAACAAAGGTGTTTCTATCTTCTCCTCAGTTTAGATCTTATGGTATTATTTCCTTAGTAGCCTTAGATGGATAATATTCATCCACAATAACTTTATTTTCTTTTATCCTTTACATTTATCCTTTACATTTTCCACTAAATCCTAATTCTATTTATTATAATTATTATTTTAATTATATTTCTTATTCTTATTTTAATTATACTTTGATAAGAACTAAGATAAATTTTATATTTATTTTATATATTCTATTTTTTTATATTTTTATAAATATTTTTTTAATTATTTTATTTTTATTATTTTTTTATTACAATATCCTATAAATTATCCTCTTTTGCCCTCTATAACATATTTATAAATATTATTTAAATCCTCCTCTATACCATACTTTCTAAAATACCTTAGTATATTTTCCAAATCCCTTTTTAAATAAAATTCCTTATCAATTTCCAATTCTAAGGGTAGTTTATCTATTTTTATTAGTTTGGAGTTATCCTTTATTTGTAGAGCCTGAGGAAAGTCAATTATTAAAAAATCTCCCTTTTCATTAATTAATATATTAAATTCACTTAAATCACCATGAATATATCCAATTTCATACATTTTTTTTATTTCCTCAATTATATCCCAAAATAATTTATCAATATCAATATTAAAGGAGATTAAATCTACCTTTTTTAACTCTATACCATCCAATTTTCCCATAATAATACAGTGCCTATTTTGCTCTATTGGTTCTGGAACCTTTACAATTGGAAATAAATCATTTAATACCTGAAACTCCCTTTCTGCTGTTAGTCTGGAGGCATACAACCAACTAATATGTCGTTTATCTGCTAAATAACTCCTATATCTTTTCCCCCTTGTAAAGCATGTCCTTCCCAATTTATGAAATTTTAAAACAGCCTCTCTGTTGTTGCTTAATAGAACATTATAAACATCCCCCTCTTTACCTACACCAAGTTTTCCCCCTATTGCCCTTATAACCTCCCTTTTGATAAAGGTATTTAGTGCCAATCCATCATATCCCTTATGGGACAATCTATATCCATAGGAACTTCTATTTATTAATTTAAACCTATCCAATATCTTTAACCTATAATGTACCTCTCTATCCTCAATTTTTGTTTTTTTAATTATTTCATCTAAGGGCACCCATTCATAATGTCTCATTAATACCTCTATAACCTTTAAAACCTTCCAATCCTTTTCTTTCATTTTTTGAATGGTATTAATTAAATCTAAGATTGTTGCACCTCCATTTGGATATGGTGATTATGGATTTTAAATAAAAAATTAATAAATATCAAAGACATCTATTGCCTTAACTGGGCATATCTTAACACAATTTTTACATCCAATGCATTCCTTATCATCAAATATTACATTGTACTCTTTATCTTGGGATATGGCCTTAACTGGACAGTGAATTACACAGGCTCCACAATCTATGCATTTATCATCCTTTCTCTCTATTATTTTTGGAATATCCTCAATTTCACCATAATGCTCTAATATATCTAAGGCTTCATTTATCTGATTTTTATTTCCATTTAATTCAATAATTAAGAAACTTTCTTGGGGCATTATCTTTGCCATTAGTATATTTACCATAATCTTTGTTTTTAGAATTGCCTCTGAAATTATGGGCTTATCTATATACTTTTCATCCACCCAATAGTACATTCTTTTTTTCATGATCCCACCGAGATAAAAAAATAATAATATTAATCGTGGATTAAAAAAATAATATTAATTATATTATATACTATGGTTTTTTGTATCCTAATAATTTTGAGAGATCCTCTGCAGTTATCATTCCTATGATCTTTCCATTTTTATCAATTACTGGAACACCGGATATGTTGTATTTACTCATTTTTCTTGCTACAACATCAATGGGCTCATCTAAGGTTGTACTTATAACCTGTCTGGTCATTATTTCAAATATTGATTTAATATTCTGGGCTACGGCCCTTGCAATATCCCATGATGTTAAAATACCCACTAATTTATGATTATTATCTACAATAGGGAGGTGATTTATGTTCTTTTCAATAAGTATTTTTGAGGCCTCAGTTATGGATATATCTGGAGTTGCCACAATAGGGGGCCTGCTAATAATATCTCTTACTAATTTTGCTATTGGCTTCATAGGTTTATTTGAGCCCCTTCCCAAATTATCCACTGGTTCAGATAGGGTAAATTCCCCTTTTAATATCCATCTTTTAAGTTCCTCTGCAACTTCAATGGACTTTTTATAACTGGAAACTGATGCAGTTTTTATAGTTTTTTCCGCCACCTTACCTGTTTCATCCTCTCTAATTTCAATTGTAATCTCACCAGTCCTAAGGTCCTTATAATTTGTTTTGGATACAATGGGTCTATCCCTTCTTGGGACGCCATAATCCACAATGGGAACCATAATTTCCTCATCCCTTATACTACAGGCCTTTGCAATATCCTCATTTAAAATAGGGATTGGAACACCAATTCCAATGAACAGGGTACTTCCATATTTTGGTATGGTAGCCCCTCTAAGGAAATTACGATCCATTGTTTTTAAATCCCCCTTTACCATCAAGGTTCCAAAGGCTCCCTCTGGATTATGTTGGGTGCCCTCTCCTATAATATATCCAATACCTCCTCCAAGGAATATTTTTGTGCCAATTCCGAGAGTATTGTAGGATTTATTTTTTATATTGTAGTCATTTTGAAGGGGATTTAATTGTCCTGCCCCAGAATAATTTATATTGGAATACTCAGGAAGTAAGGCCCCCATGTAAGTGTATATTTTCTCATCCCTACTATTTGTGGCGGCCCCATAGGTTTGATAACAGTTTCTCGGATTCAATAGTATGGCCTGGTTTAAGTCCTCTATTGTTATTGTGGTGGAGGCTCTTTTTCTTGGATAACAATCTGTGGTATAGCCCTCTGCAACAAGTTGGATTTCCTTGCCTGCCACAAGATCCTCAATAACATGGGCTCCTCCATAATCAATATCAATATCAACATCATAGTTAGGTTGAGCGGCCCCCAAATATGCATCCACAGCCGCCAATCCAGAGTAGGCCTCTACCCCATTGAGATAGGTCTTCATCATTTTTATGGGTGGATCAGCATGGCCAAAGTTTAAAAATACTCCACTGGAACACATTGCTCCAAAAGTACCTGTTGTAACAACATCTACCTCCTTTGCTGCATTCTTTGGCCCTATATCCTCCACCACATTGATCATTTCTTCGGCAGTTAAAACTACGGCATCTCCATTCTTTATTTTTTCATTTATGTCCTTAATGGTTTTCATGGTGGCCCCCTAATTTTATTTAATATATAAT
>JAHEPY010000025.1 GCA_019561565.1 Methanothermococcus sp. SCGC AD-155-M21 | reverse complement strand
CCATATATATGAAAGAATAATTCAACACTTAAGTGGAGAATATAATAATATTGATAAAAAACATAATAAAGATGAAAAATCATAAAAAACTAAAAAAATATATAAAATAAAGTAGGAGATAGGTTATGAAATTGGACAATAAAAATAAAGTCATGGAAGGAAAATCCTTAGGAGACACTGAGGAAAATACAACCTATAAAAGAATAATAGCCATGGTTGATGAAGGATTGGGAGTTATAGAACTTATAGAGGAACACCCTTGTCCAAATGGATCCCAGTGGTTAATCTATCAATATGAGAGAACATCACCCATTATAATTTCAGCATGGAGAGAGGGCAATGTACATCATTTTATATTAAAAATTGATAAAAGTAAATTAAATCTCATACCCTCATTAGCAGCAGCAGGTATTGAAGAGGCCTATATAAAGGATGGCAATGTCCATATTCTCTATGCTGGATTGGCTGGAGCAGGAGTCGGGATTGAATTAAGAAAAAATGCTGAAAATGTAATAGATGCCATAATACTTGAAAAGGGAGGAGGCTCAAAACTTGGAAAGGGCATGATAATTACTCCAAAAATGGAAAAATTAATTGTAGGTATTGATGATACAGATACTAAGGAAGAGGGGGCCACATGGGTTCTGGCTGATGAAATAGGGAAATATATTGAAAAAAAAGGCCTTGGATACTATATTGATCATACCATAGTCCAATTGTATCCTGGAAATCCTAAGAAAACTCAGAATTGCGTATCCATAGCATTAACCTTTGCCATATTCCCCAAATATAAGTATGAGGTTAAGGAAGTAATTAAAAACTATCTTATGGAAAAAAGTCTTTCAGATAAGACTGCAATGGCCATATACTATGGAATCACTCCCTCAAAGAGTATGAAAATATTTACAAATAAGGCAAAAGAAGGCATGGTTTCAGTGGAGGGAGCACTGGCAGTAGCAGCACGAAATAATATTGATGTAATTAAAATATTTGAAAGAGAGGAAGGTATAGTAGGTGCTGTAGCAGCCTTGGGACTTGCTGAACATCATGATATTGCTTCAAAACTTCCAGAGGATATTATTAAATCAAAAAAATTATAATGTTATTAAGATAATAATTAAAAATGTAATTATGTGGCATTACAATAAAAAATAAAATAATTTAAAAAAATTAATAAAATTATTAAAAAATTAATTAAAATGAAATTACAGAATATTAGGTGAGATATTGATTACCCCCTGGGATGTTTCAGAGGATGTTGATTATAAAAAAACCATGGAAAAATTCGGAATAAAACCATTTAAAGATGCATTACATAAAATAGAAGATCCTCATTATCTTATGAGAAGGAGAGTAATTTTTGGCCATAGGGATTTTGAAAATATAATCAAATCAATAAATGAAAAAAAGAAATTTGCAGTTGTAAGTGGCATGATGCCCTCTGGTAAAATGCACTTTGGCCACAAAATGATAGTGGATCAATTGATATATTATCAAAGATATAATGTTAAAATACACATACCAATAGCCGATTTAGAGGCCTATTGGGCAAGGGGTATGGATTTTGAAAAAACAAAAAAATTGGCAATTGAAGAGTATATAACCAATTATATTGCATTGGGGCTTAACTTAGAGGATACAGATATTTATTTACAATCAAAAAAGGAAGTGGTTAAAGATCTATCCCTAAGATTAGCCAAAAGGGTAAATTTCAGTGAAATGAGGGGAATATATGGTTTCAGTGGGGATACAAATATTGGACATATTTTTGCCCCAATACTTCAGGTGGCAGATATACTTCATCCCCAATTAGAGGAAAAATTACCTGTGTTAGTGCCTGTGGGTATAGATCAGGATCCTCATATAAGATTAACTAGGGATATAGCCGGAAGAAGTAAGGACTTTAATTTCATACCTCCATCCTCCACCTACCACAGGTTTATAACTGGATTATTGGGGGGTAAGATGAGTTCCTCCAAAGAAGATACTGCCATATTTTTAAGCGATAAACCCTCTAAATCCCTTAAAAAGAAAGTGATGTCCTGTAAAACAGGGGGGAGGGAAACCTTAGAAGAACAGAGAAAATTAGGGGGAATTCCAGAGGAATGTGTAGTTTATGAATTTTATGTTTATCATCTAATAGGGGCAGATAAAGAACTTAAGGAGATATATAATAAATGTAAATCTGGAGAACTTACATGTGGGGCCTGTAAAAAATACTGCTATGAAAAAATAGTGGAATTTTTAAATGATTTAAGTGAGAAAAGAGAATCTGCAAGGGAATATGCCAAGGAAATAGTTAATAACATGCAGTAATAAAAATTTTACTTATTATGAATCTCCTCCATAATCATTTCAATTGCTCCATTTAGGGCATTATTAACCTCCTTGGATAATCCCAATTTTATATCTGGGCAGGACACTTCTTTTTTCTGGCAACCAATTATTACAACCACTATGCCCCTATTATGTGCCTCTATTAGATAGGGGGCAAGGGGCATATCATGGGCATCAAAGTTATATTTTTCAATGTTTGGGAGGTCCTTTATACTTAATTTCTTTAGTGTGCCTGGTGCCAATCCAAAGTCTATAATATCCACCAATATTATCTTTTTAACCGAGGATTCTTCGTCCAATATGGACATTAGATAATAGGGGCCGCCAGTTCCCGCATCAATGATTTCTACATTACTTGGAAGTTCTATAGTTTCCAATTTTTTTATTACCTCATATCCAAAACCATCATCTGCAAAGAGTGGATTGCCACATCCCATAATAAGTATTTCCTTTTTTAATGAATCAGGTATCAAAATAT
Source organism: Methanothermococcus sp. SCGC AD-155-M21 (assembly GCA_019561565.1). Classification (GTDB taxonomy): domain Archaea; phylum AGJL01; class Methanococci; order Methanococcales; family Methanococcaceae; genus Methanofervidicoccus. The sequence goes on along the minus strand of JAHEPY010000025.1, from coordinate 21,592 downwards.
CACCAATTTTATATTAGCCTATTGATTATTTATTTTAATTATATAATTTTAATTGGTTTCAACAATAGGTCTAGATTTAACTATAAATTTTAATTTGATTTTATTGTTTTTGTTTTAATTATTAATTATTATTTTATTTTTTATATTTTTATATTATAATTTTAATAAATTATTAAATACTAAATAAATTAAAAAATAAAAATTAAAGTGGGATTATAAAAATTAAAGTGGGATTATGGAGATTAAAAATATAAATTTAGGAATATTTGGACATATTGATCATGGAAAAACCTCATTGGCAAGGGTTTTAACAGAGGTGGCCTCAACATCCTCCTTAGATAAACTTCCTGAATCTAAAAAAAGAGGAATTACAATAGATATTGGGTTTTCATCCTTTAAATTGGGAAACTATTTAATTACCTTGGTGGATGCTCCTGGACATGCTGATCTAATAAGGGCCGTGGTTAGTGCCGCAGATATAATAGATTTGGCAATTTTAATAGTGGATGCCAAAGAAGGACCAAAAACACAAACTGGAGAGCATCTTCTCATACTGGATAACTTTAAAATACCTACAATTGTAGTTTTAAGTAAAATAGATATTGCCTCGAAGGAGGACCTAAAGAAAACTGAGAACTTTGTAAGGGCCATATTAAATTCAACAGAAAATTTAAAAAATAGTAAAATATTAAAAATATCTACAAAGGAAAATATTGGAATAGGGGATTTAAAAAATACCTTAAAAGAAACCCTAAATAGTATGGATATAGTTAGAAATACAGAGGATTACTTTAAGATGCCCATTGACCATGGATTTCCAATAAAGGGAATTGGTACAGTTGTTACTGGTACAATACTAAAGGGTACTGTTGAAGTAGGGGATGTTTTAAAAATTTTACCTTTAAACATTACAGATGTAAGGGTAAAAAGTATTCAAAGATTTAAAGAAAATGTAAATAAAGCCTATGCAGGAGATAGAGTTGGAATGGCACTTCAAGGAATAGATTCTAAGGAGTTATTTAGGGGATGTTTATTAACCTCAACAAATAGTAAATTAAAGGTAGTAAAAAACATTGTGGCCAAAATAAAAATATCCAATATATTTAAGTATAATTTAAAACCAAGGATGAAGGTCCATTTAAACATTGGCATGCTTGTAATTCCTGCAACAGTAATCCCATTCCAAAGAATAAATATAAAGGGAAAAATGGAAAATATAATCTTAAAGGAAATATCAAAGGGAGATGAATGTTATTGCTCTTTTCAATTGGAAGAAGAGGCTGTAGCCGAAATAGGGGATAAAATATTAATAACTAGGCTGGATTTACCTCCTACAACACTTAGAATATGTGGCAATGGGGAAATAATTGACTTCTCAACAGTGGAGGAGTTAAATATTAAAAAAGAGATTATTAAAAGGGGAACCATAAGGATAGATAAAAATAGAATACTTATTGAGGGCCTTGCGACCTCAAAGGATGGGGCTGAAAAACTTATAAATTCAGAGATTGTTGTGCCAGAAAAAAATATAGTGGGAAAAATAAAAGGTACCTTTGGAACTAAGGGTTATTTAATGGCCCATTTTAATGGAAAGGTAGAAAATAAAGATACTGTTCTCTTGAAGAGACTTGTAAGGTGGAATTAATGGAAAAATTAGATAAAAATAATAATTATAATGATAATAAAAATAATAATATTAATTATAATAATTATGGTGATAATAATTCAACCCTAAGTAAGGGCATTATTGAAACTCCCTCCAAGGTTATACTATTTGGAGAGCATGGGGTAGTTGATGGTTATGGAGCTATATCCATGGCAATTAACTTAAAAACCACTGGAAGAATATTAGAAAATAATAAAAATAAAATAACTATTAATTTAAAGGATATTGGAAAGGAGATTAACTTAAATATTGAAGACATTCCAAAAATAAATCCAAATAACTGTGAAAGTGATTTAAAATATGTTATAGGTTCCCTTAGATCCATTATGAATTATTTAATAAATAATAAAAATATTAATTCATTTAAACCCTTTAAATTGGACATTTCATCAGAGATTCCCATAAGTTGTGGATTAGGATCCTCTGCCTCTGTAATTATCACAACCATAAGATCCTTTCTACATGCCAATAACATATCCCTCTCAAATAAAGAACTACTTAAAATAGCCTTTTCTGTTGAAAGGGAGGTTCAGGGCAGGGCAAGTATAACAGATACTGCAACTATAATCCATGGAGGCATATTAAGAATTAAGGATAATAATAACTTTGAAGAATTAAATAATACTGAACTTTATAATCTACTTAAAAAATGCGATTTTTTAATTGTGCATGTGGAAAAAAGAAGGAAAAAAACTGCACAGTTAGTTAATGAAGTAGCAAAGCACCCTAAGAAAGTAGAAATATTTAAAGAGATAGGGAATATTGTAAATAAAGTTCAATATGCCTCCTCCTATGAGGAATTGGGGAATTTAATGGTAAAAAACCATAACCTCCTTAAAAAATTGGGAGTATCCACAAATAAAATTGATAAAGTGGTTGAAATAGGGAGTAATTATGGATATGGGGCAAAACTTTCAGGAGCCGGAGGGGGAGGTATTGCCATAATTTTAGTGGATAAAAACAAGAAAAAAGAATTACTTGAATCCTTAAATAAATTGGGAGTATTGGGGATATTCAATTGTAAAATAGAGTATACTGGAGCATAATATAGAGTATATATTTTTATAATAAATTATTTATTGGCATTTCTCATCCTTTTAAGCCTGTCCTTTATATTGGGAGATATTCTATCCCTATCCATGCAATAAACTTCCATTTTTGGAATTATTACCCTAACAACATCTACCTTGGTTTTTTTCAAATCAACATATATGAGTTTATCAAACCCTGCATCTAATAGTTTTTCCTTAATAACCTTTAAATCCTTTTTTAAGTTATATTTTGCATTATTTTCCATATCCTCAACATTTATAGTCTCATCATACTCAAACCATCTTCTATGAATTTTCTTCATTCTATTATAATCTACTTTTCTTACAATATCTCCCCTTACAGTATCCTCTCTTTTATTGTGTATCTGCGTGGCTCTACTCTGGGCCACTTCAGTTAGGGCCCTAATAATTGCAATCTCAGGATGAATATGGCAACCCACTCCCATACATAAAAGTGCAGGATCCCTCCATACTTCCTCATCACATATGGCAGCCACTGTTGGAATTCCCACATCACTTGTAAGGTCCTTTAAGGCTATATTTATATTGGCCTCTTTAAACTTTTCCATTAATTCATGTATTATGGGATTTTTTGCTCCTTCAATGTTTATTCCTTTATTTGGGCCTTTAGAAAGTTCATATATGCTCCAGGCATCCCTTTCTATAATCTCCAAAGCTCCATGAAATATGGCCTCCTGAAGAGTATTTCCTGAGGCTATACCATTGGTATTGCTTCTAAATAATCTTCCATTGTAGGGATGAAATACTCCATCAACAGGAACTTCTACACTACAATTATTTATAATATCCTGGCCCTTTATCCAGTTAATACCCTTGATAGAGTTACTTTCAAAACCATTAGTTAAGTGCATATGGGCCTCACTGGAAAGCACTAATTCCTTTATCTCTATAGGATTGATAGGTTTATCTGTTAATCTATCATCATAATAAGTGGAATCCAATTCTGCAGAAAACCTCTCAATTGCTTCCATAGTAGCAGATACTCTTGCCTGAACATCTGTAGAGCCCTTTCCAAGATGGATCTTTATATTTTCATCGCTGGTTATTCTCTCTGCAGCATAAACTGGAATGCCTATTCTATCTAAATTATCTATTCTCTCAAAATTAATGATTTTTATATCATTTAAGAGATCTTTTATTCTATCCCAAGTCTCCTCTGGAGAACATGTTCTGTAAGTCTCCAATGAATAAGTTATGGAATCCATAGAATTACCTTATTCTATTTATTATTTTAATTTATTTTTTTATTTTTTTCATTTTGGCATTATTATTACTTACTATTATTATTTGCTATAATATTTTTATTGATGTATATATATTATTGGCCTTCTTTAATAATTAATATGGCGTCCTTTGGACATCTTCCTGCACACAATTTACAATTATGGCAGTATTCTGTATTATATACGTAATATTTTTTATTTTCATCAACCTTCCATATTCTTGGGGCCTTTGGACATACATCATAGCACTTTCCACACCCTATGCATTTATCCTTATCTACAATTATTTTCACACTTATGGTCTCACCCTATTATAAAATTATAAATATATTAAAAAATTATAATAAATGATAATCATAATATTTATATAATTAATTATTTTATAATTTAATATTTATTTTTATATTTATTTAATCTATATTTATTTAAATTATTTATTATAGTGTGATATTATGGATGATAAAGACATGAAAATATTAAATATATTAATGAGAGATGGTAGAAAACCATATACTGAAATTGCAAAGGAATTAGGAACCAGTGAAAGTTCAGTAAGAAAGAGGATTAAAAAAATGGAGGAAGAGGGCGTTATTAAGGGATACAAAGTGGAAGTGGAGCCATGTAAAATAGGATATAGTGTTGTGGCATTAACTGGATTTGATACAAATCCTGAAGATTTTCTATCTGTAGCCCATAAATTATGTGATGTTGAAGAGATTAAAAAGGTTTGGACCTCAACTGGAGACCATATGATAATGACTGAGATCTGGGCAAAGGACGGTAAGGAACTATCTGAAATACTATTTAATAAGGTTGGAATAATCGATGGAATTAAAAAGGTATGTCCTGCCATTATATTGGAACAATTAAAATAGGGATGGTAATAATAAAGGGTATTATTTAATTATAATTTATAAATATATAGATACATGGTTAAATATTATTAATTATATTTTAATCATTTCATCTGGAACTTCAATATTATTTTCCTCATACCATTTTCCATATCCCTTTACATCCATGTTTTTTATATGCATAATTAACCATCCCACTATAAAGTTTAAGGCCTCATTGAATTTTCTATCATCTCCTTTTTCAATTTCTGGGGCAAGGGTTTCTAAAAGGTATTTAACAAAAAATCTATGCATTTTTTTATGGCCCTCTAATTTTTCCTTAGGATAGTTATATCTTTCCATGACCTCTTCTTCATGTTTAAAATGCTTATCTGTATAGGAAACTACCTTTTCCATAAGTGTCTTTTTTGCCTCTTCCCTTTTTCCCTCATTTAGTAGAGTATATACTTGATTTATTGTGTTTATAAGTACCTTATGTTCCTCATTGAATGCATTAACATTTGATTTTAGGTCATCAGACCATTTTATTATTTCCATAATCACTCCTCCCTTGTATGGCTATTTTTTATAATTTAATGGTAATATTACGTATTGTATTAATGGTATAAATAGATTGCCCCAAAATTGAAATAATTAATAAAATAAAGATAATTTTTAAATTAAGTTTTATAGAGCACTATTAAAATAAAATTTAAAGGAATTTAAGAAAATATATAAAAAAAATATAAAAATATAATAAAAAAGTATAAAAGAATATAAAATTACTAAAATTAAAAATAATATTAAAAATTAAAGAGTATTAAAAAATATTATTTAAAGTATCTCTCCAATATACCCTTTAACATCATTGCATGTCTTGCCTCATCTCTACTTGATTCATCAAAGAAGTCATGGGCTGGATCAACATCTAATTCCTTGGCCTTTTTAGCAGCAGCCTTTTTTTCCTTGTTTGCCATGCACTCTCCCTTTAACATCATTTCAAGGTTTTCCTTTAAATTGTCAGATATTACTCCATTCATTTCGGCAAATTGGGCTGCATGCTCTGCTTCTTCAAAGGCTATTCTTACTAATATTTCAGCAACCTCTGGAAGTCCTTCTCTCTGAGCCTGCCTTGCCATTGCTAAATACATACCTACTTCAGCACATTCCCCTTTGAAGTTAGCCTCAACTTCTTTTTCTAAATCTGTATCCTTTGTAACTCCTATTTTGTGTTCATTTATTAATTCTAAATTTTCCATACTATCACCTATTTTATTTTTATTATAATATTTAATATATACTCAATATGTACTAATATATATCTCTATGGGTAATATTAGTTAGATAACATTAACTTAATTCTAGTTTTATCCATAAATAGTTTTTAATAAAAAATTAAAAATAAATATTAAAAATAAATAATTAATAAATTATTTTATTTATTATTTACATCTCTTTAATCTTTGCAGCCAATCTCTTACCCATGTTGTAGCACTTCTCCAATTCATCCTCTGATGGTATATAGTATAATTCGTAGTCATCTAATACTTCGAAACCACAGGCTGCTATTTCCTTCTTAAGAACTTCAACTCCTCCTCCGTTACCTCCCATGGATCCAAATGTAATTGCCAATCTCTTCAATCCTGTCCTATTAAACTTCAATCCCTTTAAATAGTAGATTATATCTCCAATTGATGGGAATGGTTCATCATAGATTGTAGGTGCTCCAAAGAGCACTGCCTTACTATCCAATATGTCCTTAACAATTTCACTTCTCTCATCATTGTGGAGGAAGTATATTACAACCTCAATACCTTCACTCATAAGTCCCTCTGCTAAGGCATGGGCCATCTTCTGGGTTGAGTAGTGCATTGTATCATAAACTATTGTAACCTTATCTTTACACTTACCAGTTGCAAAGTTCTGGTAAGCACCTATTACCTTCATTGGATCTGTCCAGATCTGCCCATGGGATGGAGCAATCATTTTAATTTTTTCCAATAATCCTAACTCTATTACCTCATTGAATTTCTTCAATACTAACTTTGATAATGGAGTAATTAAGTTAGCATAGAACTTCTGGTTTGCATCCATGAGTACATACTCTGGGATGTCGGTGTCATATCTCATATGTGCTGGATAACAGAGGTGCTGTCCAAATGCATCATTTGAGAATAATATTCCTTCCTCAGCATATAATGTGAACATACTATCTGGCCAGTGAAGTAATGGAGCCTCCAAGAATGCCAAGGTTTTTCCTCCGAGATCCACACTTTCCAAGGATTTTATGACTTTAAATGGTGCATCTTTTAAGGATGGAAAATGTCTTTTTAATCCTTCAACAGCAACTTCAGTACAGTAAATTGGAGACTCTGGGAACTTCTTGTGTATTTCTGGTAATGCTCCTGAGTGATCCTTTTCTACGTGGTTTTGTACAATTACATCTATGTTAAATTCCCTTCCCTCTTTTTCAAAGGCATCCTTTATTCTCCCCCACATCTGTGCAGAACTTCCTGGATATGTATTATCAATTATAGCAACTTTTTCATCCCCAAATACTAAGTATGCATTGTATGTAGTACCCTTTAAGGTATATCCATGGTACATTCTTATATCCCAATCCAATACTCCTACCCAATATACTCCATCTGCTATTTTTACAGCATCTGCTTTCATAATATCACCAAGTATTTTTTGGTATTATATATGTATATTTTACAAATAAATTTATTATAACTCCATATATATTAATTTAACCATTCGTATTTCGTATAGATTGATGGAGTATAGATGCGAATTTCGACATGATATTAAGGTATCCGCTAAATTCTGTAAATTAACAAAAAGTATATATATGACGATTATCCATACGCGTTATGTTAATTCCATTAACAAAAACTATATATATAACCCATAATGATTAACTATATTGTGTTATAAATAATAATAAAAATAATAATAAAAATAATAATAAAAATAATAATAAAATTTTAATTTTTATAGTTTAAATATTTATATTTATTAAGGGGAGAAAATTATGAATAAAAATACACTAATATTGTCTGGAATAATAGTACTGGTAATTGCAGGAACCTTACTTCTATACAACTATCAAATGCAGGAAAATGTGAGACATTTAACAGTTTCCACAACTACAAGTTTATATGATACTGGATTACTTGATATAATAGCAGAGAGATTTAAGAAAGAGCATGGAATAGAGATGCAATTTATTCCAAAGGGAACTGGAGCCGCTATTCAGGATGCTAAGAATGGAGTATGTGATGTAATTATAGTGCATGCTAAGAGTAGGGAGTTAGAATTTATGAAGGAAGGTTATGGAGTAAATAGAAAGGTTTTTGCATATAACTTCTTTGTTATTGTAGGGCCCAAGGATGATCCTGCAGGAATCAAAGGACTCCCTCCAGTTGAGGCCCTTAAAAAAATTGCTAAGGCAGGAAGAGAGGGAAAGGCTATATGGATTACAAGGGATGATGGTTCAGGAACCAATACCAAGGAAATAAATCTCTGGAAATCAGCAGGATATGATTACTCTGAAATAAAAAATGAGAGATGGATCTATGGAACAGGTACCGGGATGGGCGAAACAATTAAGGTAGTTGATACTAAGAATGCATATACCTTAGCAGATACTGCTACCTATTTAAAGTATAGTAAAGAGGGCATTATAAAAAACTTGGATGTATTGGTAGATAGTGGAAGTGAATTAATAAATATATACAGCGTTATATTGATTAATCCTGATAAATACAATAAAAATTATGAGGATGCAAAATTGCTATCCAAGTGGTTAACTGGAGAGGATGGACAAAAGGTACTTGAAGAATTTGGTAAAGAGGAGTATGGAGAGCCTCTCTTTAAACCTATAGTAGGAATACTTGAAAATAAAAAGGAACCCTATCTCAATTGGATATTAAAATATGGCTTTATAGAGGATAATGGAGTTCTTACAGAATGTCCAAAGGAATTTAGATATGGAAATGACTTTACATTTTTTGAATTTAGTGAAAAATCAGATAAATAATATTGTTTATTGTATGGCCTTAAAAAAATTATTTATAATAAACAAAAAGCCTTAATTCTCATTAAGAATAATAAAAAAATAATATAAAAAAGTTAAAAAATAAAAAAATAATATTAAAAAATAAAAATAAAAAAATAGGATAATTAAGATAAAAATAAAAAATAAAAGATTTTAAAATATTTAAAAGGGAATAAAAAAACATAAAAAGTAAAAATCCTATCATTATTCATTAATGCTCTGAGCACTGGGAGAAAGGACAATTCTCCCTAAGGATGGTATTATAACCCATATTAATATAAGGTAGAGATTTAAAGTATTTCCCTTTATTAACATTTTATCCTTTTACTTCATTATTTAAGTTATAAATTAAATTTAAAACACCATATGTTTGACTAAATTAAAATAAAAACCTAAGATTTTAAAATATATCTTTAATTTTTTTATTTTTTATTATTATATTTATATTTTTAAATTTTATTTTATTATTTTATTTATTTTTATATTAAATAGAAAGATATAGACATATACTAACAAAAAAATAGGGTAAATTATGGCATGGGACTATATTATTGAAGGCCTTACTGGAGCCATTAATCTTATAATAAGTGGAGATGCTGAACTTTTAAATATACTTTTTAGAAGTATAATGGTCTCTGGAATAGCCACAATATATGCTGGAGTAATAGGCATTCCCATAGGGGTTTTTATAGGACTCTCAGATTTTAGGGGAAAGAATATATTAAAATCTATTTTTAATGCCATGTTGGGAATTCCCACTGTGGTACTGGGACTTATTCTCTACCTTTTTTTGGCACCTGCTGGGCCCTTAGGATTTCTCAATTTACTATACACAACCATGGGAATAAGTCTTGGACAGATGCTTTTAATTTTACCTATTGTTGTTAGTTTTACTATGAACTATATAGAAGGAGTAGATGAAGATATAAAGGATCTTACATTAACCTTAGGTGCAGATAGAATCCAGATGATGATAAAAGTTGTTGAAGAGGCCTCCCTTGGAATTATTTTATCCATACTGACTGCCTTTAATAGGGCAATTGCTGAACTTGGTGTGGCTACCATAATTGGGGGAAATATATTTATAAAAGGGGGAGAATTGAACACAAGGGTACTTACAACAGCAATTCAAATGTATGTTACCCGAGGAGAAATAAATATGGCAATTGCCTTGGGAATTATACTTATTTCAGTAGCCTATACATTATCCCTTTTATCCAATTATCTACAAAAAAGGTGGATAGAGTCATGATACTATTAAATCTAATCTCAAAAACCTTTGGAGATAGGCAGATCCTTAGGAATATTAATCTCAAAGTGAATAATGGGGAAGTATTGGCAATATTGGGATACAGTGGCGCTGGAAAAACCACATTATTAAAAATAATATCGGCATTGGATACTAACTTCACAGGAGAATACTTATTCAATGGAATAAATGTTAAAAAAAATCCTGAAAAGGTTAGAAAGCATATAACAATGGTTTTTCAAAATCCTACAATGTTTAGAGGCACTGTTTTTGAAAATGTTGCCTATGGATTAAAGGTTAGGGGATATGATAAGGAATACATTAGGGATAGGGTAAGTGAGATATTGGAACTTCTTGGAATCTTGGAATTCATGGATAAAAATGCTAAAAAACTAAGTGGCGGGGAAAAACAGAGGGTTGCAGTGGCAAGGGCCTTAGTGGTTGATGTTGATGTTTATATCTTTGATGAACCCACTTCAAATCTGGATATAGAAAATATTAAGATTATAGAGGGGGCCTTGGAAAATATAAAGAAAATGGACAAAACAGTAATTATTACAACCCATAACCTTTTTCAGGCTCGGAGACTTGCCAGTACTGTGGCATATATGGAAAAGGGAGAGATTGTTGAAGTAGGGAAAACAGAGGAAATATTTAAAAAGCCAAAGGACGAGAGAACCTATAAATTTGTTAATGGAACCTTTTAAGTAGGATAGGATATTATTAAACTAAAAAAGGATTAATTATAAAAAATAAATTTTAAATATAATAATTAATTAAATAAAAAAAATTAATAAAAAAATAAAATATTAAAAAAATAATAAAAATACATTAAATTACATCCATCACTTAAAAATACCACACTTATTACAAAATTTATTTTTACACTTGTAGGGTAAAAGGGCTTTTTTTACGACCTCCAATGCTATATATCCTGCCTCATGGAGTATGGTATCCTCCAACTCCTTATCATACTCCATACTTCCTAAGCATGGGTAATTATGGTGGGCATTGGCAATCTCTTCCTCTAATTCACTTATCAATTTATCCTTAATTCTCTTTGAGATATAGTAGGTTTCGCCACAGGGGGCAGAGGTAATAACATTAACATCCTCAATTTTATGCCCATCTGAGGATTTAACCTCAATCTTTGGATATCCTATTTTAAAATAATCTATAAATTTATTAAGTATCTCCCTATTATGCCTCTTTTTCATTGAGCAAAAGGGTTTTGGATTTTCAAAATCCAGGCCTAATTTTTCACAGGTGTTTCTTAGGGTATTTCTCATGGATATTGATAAATCATAGGGGGTTTCAGAGGGTACAATTAATAGTTTATAGTTCTTATCCTTCATAAGGTATGGTAACTCATATAAAAGATCCTCGTGAAGTTGGGCAATTATTACCTCTCCTTCAGGTAATTCTGGAATATACTCTGAGGCATCCTCTATAAATTCATTCCTATCTATTGGAGGGAGGATAATGTTATTTATATCCTCTTTAAATGTCCAATCTCCTCGGCAATTATAACAGTCTTCACAGATTCTACAAAAATCAGGGTTATTTAATAAATTATTATAAAATTTTTCCATCCATTGGTTTTTTTTATGATAAATAAAAATGGTTTTCACAGTTTCACCAGGGATAGATTATGAATATTAAAAAAATACTGGATTTATTAAAATATTGTAATATATAGAAAAATGGAATATAAAATTATATAGTTAAACTCATAACATTTATTTAAAATACATAATCTTAAACTTAATATCCAATATATAATAAAAATAATAAAAAATTAATAAATAGAAATAATTTAAGTCTATCTACTTAGATTATTATAAAATTTTATAATTAATCCAGTCAAAGGTTACCCTTTCCCTCAATACTTAAGATTGCCTAAGTTAATGATAAGATTTTAATTTTTATGTTTTTAATCCCCTTTAAGATTTTAATATTTTAGGTTTTTCTATTTTTTATTATAGTAAAACACATAATATCTTAAACTTATTATGAATATAGTAATTCTAATGCTTGAAGAATTATATTATAGTAATCCCAATACTTGAAAAATTTCCTCTACACTTCCAGTACTTAGGAGTGTAGGGAAGATAGTGGTAGGGAACTTCTGCTTTTTTAAGTATTTATTTTCTTTATATCTTTAATTAATATAGAATTTCTACTTTTTTAGTATTTACTTTAAGTATTACTTTTCTTTATTTTTTTAAATATTTATTTTCCTTTTATTTTAAGATTTGGATTATTTTATTATTTTTAAATTTATTATTTTAATTTTTAATTTTTTAAATTATTTATTTTTATATATTTTTTATTTTTATTTTTATAATTTTTTAATTATTTTTTATTTTTATGTTGAGATATGATTTAGAAAATTATGTTCTTGACTATAATTATTCTTATTTTTCTAATTATAAAATTTTTTTTTAGTTTTATTTTTATTTATTTTTTTTATAATTTTTTAAATAATTATTTTTTATATTTTTTTATTAATTATTCTTTATTTTTTTAAAAATATAATAATGGGATATTTAATTATTCTTCCCTTTCCAATCCACACATCTTTCTTAGTTTTTTTCCAGTAGTTTCAATTAGATGCTCCCTTTCCAATCTTCTCATTGCATTTAAATGGGCTTTACCACTTATATTTTCTAAAGCCCATTCCCTTGCAAACCTTCCATCCTGAATTTCCTTTAAAATCTCTTTCATGGCTCTTTTTGACTCTTCATTAATTACCCTATTTCTTCTACTCAATCCTCCATATTCAGCAGTATTGGAAACATCATGCCACATTCCAGAGAGACCCTTTTGATATATTAAATCCACAATTAATTTTAACTCATTACAGGTTTCAAAGTATGCCATCTCTGGGGAATATCCTGCTTCAACAAGGGTTTCAAAACCAGCCTTTATTAATTCAGTTACTCCTCCACACAAAACAGCCTGCTCTCCAAAGAGATCTGTTTCTGTTTCCTCTTTAAATGTGGTTTTAATAACTCCTGCTCTTGTTAATCCCTCAGCCTTAGCCATACCAAGGGCTATATCCAATGCCTCTCCAGTCTCATCCCTTTCAACACATACTAATCCAGGAACTCCAAATCCATCCAAATATGTTTTTCTAACCATGGCTCCAGGGGACTTTGGAGCAACCATTATTACATTTACGCCCTTTGGAGGGACAATATATCCATAGTGTATGTTATATCCATGGGAGAATCCTAAGGTCTTTCCCTCTTTTAAATAAGGTTTTATCTGATTCTCATAAACAGTTAGTTGAACTTCATCAGGTATAAGTATATGCACTATATCTGCCCTTTCAGAGGCCTCTTCTACGGTCATTACCTCATGCCCATCAGATTTTGCCTTTTCCCATGATGGACCATTGGGCCTTAAACCAACTATTACATTTAACCCACTATCCTTCATGTTTAATGATTGGGCCCTGCCCTGGCTACCATATCCTATTACTGCAATAACCTTATCCTTTACTGCATCCAATGTTGTATTGTTGTCGTAGTATATTTCCATCTTTTATTCACCTATCTATTATTTTATTTTTATTTTTTTAATAATATTATAATTTTAAATTAATATAATTTATTTTTATAGATATTTTTTTGTTTTATTTATATAATTATCTAAATTATTTTTTTATTAATTTATAATATAATATATTTAATTTATTTTTAATTTATTTCAAAAATATATTTTAAAATAGTTAATATAAATAATTATATAATTTCCAAATAAATATTATATAGCGTAAGTAGTATATAATCGCCTAATCCATTGAATTTTAATAATTTATATTTTATCATATGTTCCACATATAGAATGTTTTGTTATTACAATTTTTAATTTTTTTCACAATAAGATATATATATCTTTAAATTATATATACCTAATAATTATAATGATTGATAATGATAAATTTAATAAAACTACACCAATAACACTTATAAATTATCAACAATATATTCCTATAAATAATTCCAAGAAATTTTTAAATAGATCAATAGGTGAAAATATGGATATTCCTGTATCAGTAGGTCCAATGAATGAAGGAGAGAGAGTAAGGGGCCCAGATATGTATGTGGAGTTGGCAGGCCCAAAATCCTATGGGTTTGAATTAACTCGTATAGTGGATAATGCCTCTGATAAAGTTGAAATTATTGGGGAAGATATTGATAAGATGGAGGAAGGAAGTAGAACGCCATTTGCAGTAATTGTAAATGTTAGTGGAGATTCATTGGAGGAAGAGTTAGAAGGAGTATTGGAAAGAAAAATCCATGAAATTTTTAACTATGTTGAGGGAGTTATGCATCTAAATCAACGGGATAGTTTATGGGTTAGAATAAACAAGGATTCCTTTAATAAAGGATTAAGATTAAAACATATTGGAGAGGTAATAAGGGAAATCTACAAGGGAGAGTTTCCATTTATAAAACATGTGGATGTTACATTTATAACTGATCCTGATAAGGTTAAGGAAGAGTTGGAAAAGGCAAGAGAGATATATAGTAAAAGAGATGATAGAACAAAAAATCTCCATGAAGAGGATGTGGATGTATTTTATGGCTGTATTATGTGCCAAAGTTTTGCCCCTACCCACCTATGTGTTATAACTCCAGATAGGCCTGCCCTATGTGGAGGTATAAATTATCTTGATGCAAGGGCGGCCTCTAAAATAGATCCTGAAGGGGCAATATTTGAAATACCAAAGGGCAACTGTATAGATGAAGCAAAGGGGATGTACGATGTAGTTAATGATGTAGTTTGTGAAAAATCCCAGGGGTCCATAGAATCTATGGCCCTACACAGTGCCTTAGATAAACCCAGTACCTCATGTGGTTGTTTTGAGGCCATTACATTCTATATTCCCGAAGTTGATGGTTTTGGAGTAGCAGATAGAGGATTTAAGGGAGAAACTCCCCTTGGTATTCCCTTCTCAGTGTTGGCAGGACAGTGTAGTGGAGGGCAGCAGGTTGAAGGATTCTGTGGTATGAGTATAGCCTATATGAAATCCTCCAAATTTTTCCAGGCTGATGGAGGATGGAAAAGGGTTACATGGATGCCCAAGGAATTAAAGGAAAAGGTATTGGATGCAATACCTGAGGAATTGAGGGATAAAATAGCCACAGAGGAGGATGTATCAAGTATAGAGGAACTTCAAAATTTCTTAAAGGAGAAGAGCCATCCTGTTGTTGAAAATTGGGGATCAATGGCAACTGTAGAGGAAGAATCTCCTATGGAGGAAGAGCATATAGAGGAATATGAAGAGAAAGTAGAGGGAGTTGAAAGAGTAGAGTATGTAGAAGGACCTACAGAACCACAGGGTTCTGAAATGACTGTTCCTACAATGTATTTACCTGAAGGTTTTGGGGGATTCCCATCTGATGTGAAAATAATATTAAAAAATGCTGTTATAAAAGTGGAAGAAATAATAATTGTAAGGGAGGGGAATTCTAAAAATAAGGATAGATAATACTTAAAAAAATATTATTTTTTTAATACTATCCTTATTCTATATTTTTTTAATAAATTTTTTATTATTATCTTTATTATTTTTTAATTATAATTTATATTAATTTTTTTATTAATTTTTTAAATAATTTTTTATATGGTTTTTTATAACCTTTTAAATAATATAGATTATTTTTAATAATATTAATTTTAAAATTCTAATTATTATTTCCATTTTAGGTGATTCTATGGTAAAGGATAAATACGAAAAAGTAATGGATTTGGCCAAAAGAAGAGGTTATTTATGGAGTTCTTTTGAAATATACGGGGGAATTGCAGGTTTTGTGGATTATGCCCCATTGGGTACAATGTTGAAAAATAATGTTATAGATACTTGGAGGAAGCACTATATTGTAAATGAGGAGTTTTATGAGATAGATAGCCCAACAATAACTCCACATGAAGTTTTAAAGGCTTCTGGCCATGTTGATAATTTTACAGATCCCATGGTAGAATGTAAGGAGTGCTTAGAATCCTTTAGAGCCGACCATATTATTGAGGAGAGTATTGATATGGACACTGAAGGAAAATCCCTTAAGGAGTTAGAAGCACTTATAGAGGAGCACAACATATCCTGTCCAAAATGTGGGGGCCAATTGGGAGAGGTTAAGAGATATAACCTGATGTTCCTAACCTCCATAGGGCCTGGAGGAAAGAGAACAGGCTATATGAGACCAGAAACAGCCCAGGGAATATTTATTCAATTTAGAAGATTGGCAGGTTTTTTTAGGAATAAATTGCCCTTTGGGGCAGCACAGATTGGCAAGGCCTATCGAAATGAAATTTCACCAAGACAGGGGGTTATTAGATTGAGGGAATTTACCCAGGCTGAAGGTGAGTTTTTTGTTCATCCTAAGATAAAAACCCATGAAAAATTTAAAGATGTGGAAAATGAGGTTTTACCATTACTTCCAGCAAACAGACAGATGGATGAATCCCTAAATTCCAAAGAAAAAACAATCAACATGAAAATAAAGGATGCCCTAAGGGAAGGTATTATTAGCCATGAAACAATAGGATACTTCCTTGTGATTACCAAAAGATTCCTAATGGATATTGGCATAGATATAAATAAATTAAGATTTAGGCAGCACCTCCCTGATGAAATGGCACATTATGCAATTGATTGTTGGGATGCAGAGATATACACTGATAGATTTGGATGGATAGAGTGTGTTGGTATTGCCGATAGAACAGATTATGATTTAAAGGCCCACATGAACCACAGTGGAGTGGATTTAAGAATATTTGTGGAATATGATGAACCCAAAGAAGTTGAAACCTATGATATTGAATTAAACTATAAGGTTGTTGGAAGAATTTTTAAAGGAGATTTAAAATATATTGAAAATAAATTAAAAAATATGGATATTGAAGAAATAGAAGAAATGGTAAATGAAATAAATAAAAATGGAAAATATACACTAAAGATAGAGTGTAATAAGGAAATTAAAGAGTTTGAAATATTAAAGGACCACTTAAAAATAAACAAAACCATTAAAAAAATATCTGGGGAAAAGGTATTGCCCCATGTAATAGAGCCCTCATATGGAATAGATAGAATAACATACTGCCTCCTTGAACATGCCTATAGGGAGGAGGAAGATAGAGTATATTTGAATTTAAATCCAAAGATGGCAACTATTAAGGTTGGAGTATTCCCGCTGGTAAATAAGGAAAACATGCCTGAAATTGCCCTGGAAATAAAGAATAGATTGAGAAGTAATGGTATTATTGCCCAGTATGACGATAGTGGGGCAATAGGTAGAAGATATATGAGAATGGATGAGATAGGGACTCCATTCTGCATAACTGTGGATGGCCAAACATTAAAGGATGAAACTGTTACTGTAAGACATAGGAACAATAGAGAGCAAATAAGAATTAAAATAGATGAAGTAGTGGAATATATAAAAAACAGGATATAGGGCATTAATAAAAAATAAAATAAATAAAATAATTATTAAAATATAAAAATAAAATCTATAATTAAAGAATTAATAAAGATATAAAAATAAATAACAATAAAAAATAATGGAATATAAAAAAATAAAATTAAAAATTAATTTAAAATTTATTATTTTAAATAAATATAAAAAAATATAGAGTTAATAGAAAATTTACTTTTTAAACAATTTGGAGAAGTAAGACCTTAATTACAGAGGAGCATTGTTTCCTAAGGGCTAAGTTAAAATACAAGATTCTTATAAATAAATATTTTAAATATATTTAATATGAATAACATGTGATATTATGGGAAATAATAAAGATAATGGTAATGATAATCCTAATAACCGTAATAATATCAACAATAATAACAATAACACTAATAACAATATCTCTGAAGTCATTGAAAAACTAAGGAATAGAGAAATTAAGCCCTATCAACTTGATAGTTTTTTCAATCCAAAGGATGCTGTTAAAATAAGAAGAAAATATATTGAATATCTAACAGGAGTAAAATTAAATCATATTGGAAAATATACACTAAATGAAGAAATAGCAATGAAGAAAAATATTGAGAATATGATTGGTGCTGTGCAAATTCCATTGGGCTTTGCAGGACCTTTAAAGATAAATGGAGAATATGCCAAGGGAGAGTATAATATTCCATTG
Organism: Methanothermococcus sp. SCGC AD-155-M21; assembly: GCA_019561565.1. Taxonomy (GTDB): domain Archaea; phylum AGJL01; class Methanococci; order Methanococcales; family Methanococcaceae; genus Methanofervidicoccus. The sequence goes on along the minus strand of JAHEPY010000025.1, from coordinate 3,328 downwards.
GCCACAACAGAGGGGGCCTTAGTGGCCTCAGTTAATAGGGGTTGTAGTGTTATTAACAAGTGCGGAGGTTGTAATGTAAGGGTAATCGATGATAAGATGACAAGGGCTCCCATATTTAAAACAGAATCTGTAGTTGAGGCCATAAAACTAAAGAACTGGATAATAAACAACTTTCAAAAAATAAAGGAAGTTGCAGAGAGTACAACAAGACATGGGAAGTTAATATCAATTCATCCCATAGTTATAGTTGGTAGGTACATATATCCAAGATTTACTTACTCCACAGGGGATGCCATGGGGATGAACATGGTAACCATAGCCACTGAAAGAGCATGTAATTTTATTGAAAATGAGGTGGCAAAAAAAGAAAATGGGGGTATTAAGGCCCATACTGTGGCACTAAGTGGCAATCTATGTACTGATAAAAAACCAAGTGGAATAAATGTTGTAGAGGGTAGAGGAAAAACCATAGTTGCCGAAGTCTTTTTAAAAGAGGATGAAATAGAAAAATACTTAAAAACAACCTCAAAAGCCATAGAGCAGGTAAATATGTATAAAAACTTCATAGGTTCGGCGGCGAGTAATTCTATGGGATTCAATGCCCATTATGCAAATATAATAGGGGCCATATTTCTTGCAACAGGCCAGGATGAAGCCCATATTGTTGAGGGAAGTATTGGAATAACAGTTGCAGAGGCAGAGGATAATGGGCTATACTTCTCAGTTACCCTTCCAGATGTGCCCTTGGGAACTGTTGGAGGGGGTACCAGTGTAGAAACCCAGAGGGAGTGTTTAGAGATGATTGGTTGTAGTGGTAGTGGTAAGGCCCTTAAATTTGCAGAGATTGTTGGAGGTACAGTTTTAGCAGGGGAACTATCACTTATAGGGGCCCTTGCATCAGGGCATTTAGCCAAGGCCCATGCAGAANTGGGAAGGTAATTCTTTATTAATTTAAAAATTAAAAATAAAAAAAATAATTAAAAAAAATATAATATAAAAAATAAATTTTAAAATAAAATTATAATTAATAATAAAAATAATAATAAAATANGTGTAAAATATGGATAAAATAAAATTGGGATTTGTAATTTCAGAGTTTAGTAGAGATATAACCTATATGATGGAAAAACTTGCAGAGGAACATGCAGAATTCTTAGATGCCGAGGTAATCTATAAAATAGTGGTACCTGGAACCTTTGATATGCCCCTTGCAATAAAAAAAACTATTGGAAAGGGAGGATGTTGATGCTGTGGTAACCATTGGATGTGTAATTGAGGGAGATACCAAGCATGATGAGATAGTAGTACATAATGCTGCAAGAAAAATAGCAGATTTATCATTGGAGTATAATAAACCTGTTACCTTGGGAATCTCTGGACCTGGTATGACAAGGTTGCAGGCTGAAGTTAGAATAGATTATGGTAAAAAAGCCGTTGAGTCTGCTGTAAAAATGGTAAAAAGATTAAAGAAAATTAAATCTTAAAAAATTTATTTTTGGGGTTATTATGGAAAATAAAAGGGACATACTAAGGGAGGAATTTGATATAATACTGGATAGAATTAAAAATAAACCAGAGGGCTCATATACTGTTTATTTGACCACTGATGATAGTAAAAAAAAGGCCATAAATAAAATATGTGAAAAAATAGGAGAAGAGGCCACAGAAACAATATTGGCGGCAAAGGATGATATAAAAGAGGATCTAATACATGAAAGTGCTGATTTAATATATCATCTTTTTGTATTATTGGCATACTCTGGAGTAAAATATGAAGAATTATTAGAGGAATTTGAAAGAAGAAGAAAGGAATAAAAAAATTAATAAAATAAAAATAAAAAAAGAATAATTAAAATAAAATAGATGATCTTTAAAATTGCTAAATACTTAATTATAGTCAAGGATATAATTTTCTAAACCTACAATCTACAATATAAAAAAATAAAAATAAATAAAAAAATAATTTAAATCTTAAGATATAGTGGAAAAAGTAAAATACTTAAAGATAATAGGAAAGTAAATACTTAAAAAATAGAAATCCCACATTATTACTATTCCCCTCTCTCCTACACTCCTAAGCACTGGAAGTGCAGAGGAAATCCTTTAAGTATGAGATTATTGTATTTATAATAAGTTTAAAATGTTATGTGTTTTACTATAATACTTAAAAGGAATTAAATACATAAAAGAGATAAAGATATAAAAAAGAAAAATCCTGTCATTGTCCTCCTTATGCCCCTAAGCACTGAGGGAGGCAAATTCTCCCTAAGGATTGCATTATGAAAGTTCATATCAAGTTAAAGTAGGAATGGACTTGAATATATCTCCTTTATTTTTTATATTTATTTTTTTATATTATTTTTTATTTAGGGGACAAATTTATATTAATCTTATATTTTTTTAAATTCATATTTTTTATTATTTTAATTTTTTTAAATTATTTTTATTATTTATATTTAGTTTATAAGTTAATGTTATTCATTAATTATATTATTTTTATTTTAGTTATTACTGAAGGAAATATGGTTAATATAAAAATTAAATATTAAAATAGTTAATTGATTAGTTTTTTATATTCTTATTATTTTTTTATTAGAACCCTAAATTACATTCTCTTTTTAATTGTTACTTCCCTTGCCTTTATTTTAACATTCTTTATTACTATTTTTGTATTTGGAGGAATCATATTGATAAATCCAAAGGGCAGGCCCATCATAGAACCAGTGGGCATCATCTCTGGTTTTTCTATATGTTCTTCCTTTTTTATTTCTTTAATTTCTTCAGAGGGTACCTCTTCAGTAATTTCCATGTTTTTCATTAGGGGATGGCCCTTCTCCCTTAAGAAATTTTGAAGTTCTTCAACACTGGATACATCCTTCTCTGTGGCTATTTTATCCCTCAATTCCTCAGGTATTGCATCCAATACCTTTTCCTTTAACTCCTCTGGAAGCCATACGATTTTATTCCATCCTCCATCTCCCTTAAGAAACTTTGGAGACCTCATATACTCTATGGCTATTCCTACAAACCCTTCCACTTGCTTACCTCCACTACATTGGCCTGCAATAGCAGAGAATTGTAGTCCATAGGGGGTTTCTCCCTTAAATCCTCTATCTATCACTCCAAACCCATCCACTTCAGGAATATAAAATACTATTGCCTCAAAGCAACCACNGGAGGTACAGGGTTTTTTTAAGGCGCTATGTAGGGCAAATTCTTCAACTGTGCCTCCAGAGGTATTTTGAACAACCTCATTTACTCCCTCATATATTCCCACATCCTCATCTAAGCATTGTTCCTTTTTAATCTCAAATATGGGGCCCTCAGG
>JAHEPY010000024.1 GCA_019561565.1 Methanothermococcus sp. SCGC AD-155-M21 | reverse complement strand
CATCTATTGTAGATGAAGGGGCTACCTCCACCTGTGAAATAGTCTCTGAGATACTTAAAAAAATGAACATATACCCTCCAAAGGGCATTAGAATAGCCTTATTATGTGGAATACTCTATGATACAAAACATCTAAAACTTGCAAAGGAGGAAACCTTCCAAATAATAGCCTGGCTTATAAGAGATATTAATTTTCAAAGGATTCTATATTTACTTACTCAAGATATGGATGAGAGTAAGAGAATGGCCCACTTAAAGGCCTGTAATAGAATGGAGTTAAGGGAATTTGGGGGATATGTTGTGGCACTGTCCAATGTAAGTTCCCATGAGGCATCCTGTGCAAAGACCTTAGTATCCATTGGGGCTGATATATCCTTTGTTGTAGCCATCAGAAAAAAAAATAGGGAAATAAGAGTCAGTGGAAGATGTAGAAAAGTTTTATCTAAAAGAATACATATGGGAGAGATAATGGAGGAGGTAGCCAAAAGGTTGGAAGGAGAGGGAGGAGGACATAGGGAGGCTGCAGGATTAAATGCCCAGTATGATAAGGGTAAGAGTAAGGATGAGGTTATAAGAGAGGTTTTAGATCTCTGTTATAATATTTTTAAGGAAAAATTGCATTCTTCCAATTAATTACCTTTTATTTTTACTATCTTTGCATTTCCAACCTGATAGAGTATCTCAAAGTACTTACTGTTGTTAAAGAACCCTCCATCGTACTTTCCCATCTTCTCTGATAGGTAGATATAGTTTATATTTTCCCTTCTACAGGCCTCTATGAATTTTGTATAGTTTTTATTATCTACCGAAGATACTAACTCCTTAAAGGACAATCCTCCAAATGTTGAGTTTCCACTTGCAAACCTGTAAAAGGTATAAACTGGCTCGTTAGTAGTATATATTGGTAAATACTGTCCTGCATCCTCTCCAAAGTTTAATATTCTCTTATTTGAAATATTATTTCTGTCTATCCAATCAAATACCTTTAAATCATTGTCATCCATTACATAGATATTCTTTCCCCTCTCCTTTAATATCTCATAATTTGTATGTGCCGAGAATAGGGAAAATAGTATTATGGATGCTATAAAGAGTGGTTTTAATAGATTGTATATGTTTATGTTATTTCTTATGGTTTCTACCTTTCTGTATAGGTAGTACAACCCTGAACCATAGAATAGGGGCATAATTGCCTGAAGATGTAGGGCCATCCTTGCACTGTCGTACTGATGGTTAAAGAAGGGAATAGGTATTGGAATACATAGGACTTTGAGAAATATAATATTTAAAATTAGAAAAATTAAAAGAACTATAAAGGGTATTCCATAGTTTATTTTATTTTTTATAAAATTATATATTCCCAAAATAAGGAGGAATGTAAATACTAAGGATACTAAAAAGGTATTTATATTACCTGTAGGATCTTTTGACATATTTAGCCATATATATAAATATATAATCCCCAATCCTGCTAATATATTATGAACTATTTTAATCATGGGCTCAGGATGGATATTTAAGGAGGTACCATAACTAACTACAGTTTTAGCCATTTTTGTAAATACCATAGAGAAAGCAAATAACATGGATATTATAAAGGAGATCCAATATGAAACTATTAATTTATATTTTTTTAGTATTAAGTAGTATATAGTTAAGGAGAGTAAAAATAGGGATAATATTATAATTGGAAAAGTATGGATTAAGGCCATGGAAGAAGTTAGGATTATAAAAAATAATAGATATATCTTTTTTTTATTAGTTATATACTGAAGTAAAAGATACATGGAGAATAGCATCATAGAATATCCCAACATATTGGGAATTAAAGTACTTAATATTAAATATGGCATATTAATCAAAGGTAAAAATAACGCTGTAAAATTACCCATACCCTTTTTAATACTCCCCCCAAGAAGATAGTATCCCAGTACAAAGAGTATCAATATGTAAAACTTTAAAAATTGTATAGAATTTAATATCTCACTTATTTTTGAGGATAATAAATAGATTACAGAGTGGGTTCCTGCAGGATAATTTACATATGTGCTATAGGGAATTTTGTCTGTTTTATAAAAAATAGTATTATCTTCCATCATGGCCTTTGTTTTATAAGAGTGGAACTGTATATCGGTAGTATTTCCAGGATTCTCTGGAAATATGGAGTATCCTAAGTATATGGCAAAAAGTAGTATTAAAATTAAATATAGATATTTTTTATAATCAAACTTTGGTATTATATCTTCAATTTTAATAGATCTAAGTCGATATATAAACATTATAAATAGGGGTATTAAATAAAATATTTTATTTATTGGAATATTTAAATTTGATAATATATATGACATTATTACAATATAAGATATAGTAATAGGTGGAGTTAAAAGTAGTTTTTCAGGGTTTTTTAATGGATTTATAAAATATATCAAAATCAATATAATAACAAAATAAAAAATATCCATTTTTTACATCCTTTTATGGAGTTATATATAACTTATAGAATCATTGTATAGAATTACTGTATTTTATAGATGCATTATTTAATGCATTTATGGTTTTATTTGCTGCCTCCCTTGGGGCATCAGAGTTGGAGTCTATATAGTTGGTGATATAGTAATAGGATGCAATAGTGGAAACAATAATAACTGCAAAAATTAAAATACCTATCTCCATGGATACTTGCCCTCTTTTAGAGAGTATTTTGGATATAAACATAAATAAAACCTAGAGAATTTCATATTAAAAAATTTAAAAAAATAATAGGAGAATTTATTATTAATCATAGGGTACTTATTTACATTATTCCTAATCATAAACTTATATATCCTGTAAACTATTTGCCCATCTTGTTGATGCATTTTCCATTGCATCTATTGTCTCATTAGCAGCATTTCCTGCCTGACTTGCACTATCTCTAACATTTGTTGCATAGAAGTATGCAGCAATTGCAGCAACTGCAACAGCAGCAGCGACTAAGATACCTATCTCCATGGATACCTGTCCCTTTTTAGAGGTTAATTTTTTTAATATCATGGTTTTCACCTATTTTATTATTTATGGTTTAATATAAAACTACCAATATATTAATATTGCCTTTACTTTATATTGCAGAGTTTAATATTATTAATTTTAATTTTTATTTAGGGTAGTTATTTAAATAATTTAATTAAGTATCTTTACATATATACAGTACATTAAAAATATTATATATATTTTACTATTTCTTTGCAATACAAAGTGTTATATTTTAATTATTAAGGACCTGTTGGTATAGCCCTTGCATAACTATTTGCAGATTCACTTATTCTATTTATTGTGTCAGTAGCAGCATCCCCTGAACTATCTGCACTGCTTCTAACACTTTTTACATAGAAGAATGAAGCAATGGAAGCAACTGCAACAGCAGCAGCAACTAAGATACTTATTTCCATAGATACCTGTCCCTTTTTAGAGGTTAATTTTTCTAATATCATGGTTTTCATTTTTTTTATATTATGATTATAATATAAAGTATATTCTTACACATATATAATACATTAAAAAAATTATATATTCTTTATTATTTCTTTAAATAAAGTCTATGGTTTTTTATTAGAAAATTCCATTAACTCATTTAAATATCCTCTAAACTTTTCTGAACCCTTATTGGTAATTTTAATTATTGTTCTTACTCCTTTTTTTAAGGGATACTTCTTTATTTCAATATAATCTTCCTTTTCAAGTTTTTTTAAATGGGACCATAGATTTCCATGTGTGATATCAAGTTTTTTTAAAATGAAGTTATATTCGCAGTACTCCATTCCATAAAGTAATGCTAAAATTTTAACTCTCACCTCTGAATTAAATATATTATCCATAATACCCCCTAATTAAAAAAAATAAATATAAAAAATTTAATTATTTCTTAATATCCAATAAATGTAAAATTGCAATAATCATCTGCACAATACCCAATATTAAAAACTGATAATCCAAATATACTATCATAATCAATGTGGAAAATATTAAAAGTAGGCCTCCAAACTTTCGAATAAGGGATTTAAAAAGTACTCCTTCAACAGCCATTAATAAACCGTAGGTGGAACCTATAAAAACCCCTAAAAGGGAAGGATATATAAAAAATACTGATATTGAGGATATTATAATACATATTAACCCATAGCACACTATTTCATCTGTAATTTTATTAAAATAACTATATGCATTCATACCCAATTTTCTCCGCCTTACTATTAATATGGCTCCCAGCAGAATAATTAAAATGGATATAAACATTAATGCAACAATAGCCCTATAGGAACTAAATATTAGATGTATTATAAAAAATACTAAGGCACTTGTGAAGTTGGATATAAAATATACTATTCCCTTATATTTTTTATCCTCTCCTTGGTATCCCTCTAAAACTAAATCCAGTAATTCTTTAATGTCCATAATATCACACAGTATATAAATAATAATAAATTAAAATGACAAAATTATGGCATAAATAAATAGAAATATAATAAATTAAAGATAATTGTATAATATATATTTAATATTAATTTAATACTTTTAATACTTTTATAATTTTAATAGTTTTATACTCTTAATAATTTTGTCTTAAAAAATTATTTATACCAAGAATACAATAATATAATCCATAGAAGTAAATGGAATTATAAATAAAACATTTAAGAAGAAGAATTAAACATGCCATGTCAGAAGGATTCTAAAATCATTAGGTATGAGATGGGCTAAACCCTTAGAAGTACTACAGGATGGATAATACTTAAGATATTAAAAAAATAGATAAAGTGAAAATAATGGATAATAGTTATTCATTAATAGGAAGGTAGTTGAAAGTAAAATGCAAATACAGTAAGATTCTGGAACTTAATAAACTTGTTAAAAGGCTGCCCCCTAGGTTAAAGTTAAAGAAAGTTTGATAAGTTTTTAAGAAATAAGTTTAAAATGTATGTACTTGACTATAATTGGGATTCTATGATCTATGGAATATGCCAGCATAGGATAATAATTTTTTGAATATATCCATATAATTTTTTTAAATACTTAATAAATTTATAATATGGGGTATGATTAAATGCGTAATCTTTATATAGTTGTAATTCATATTATGATAACCATATACGGCAAATACATTCCTAGGTGAAATTATGCTAAAAAAAATATTGCTTGTAATAGGTATTATAGCAGTAGGCATTTTAATGGCAGGCTGTACCAATGATACAGATCAGACAACCTCTGAAGAGGAGGTAATAAAAATAGGATCCCTATTGGATTTGTCAGGTCCATTATCTACATATGGTATAGATATTAAAAATAACTTACAATTATGTGAAAAGGATATTAACAATTACTTTGAAAAAAATAATATGCCTTATAGAGTGGATATCTTAGTAGAGGATACAAAATTAGATCCCAATCTTGCATTGCAAAAACTTCAGTTTTTAAAGAGTAAGAATGTAAATGCAGTTATTGGCCCAATGGCAAGTGGCGAAGTTAAAAATGTATTGTCCTATACTAAATCTAACAAAATAATTGCTATTTCTCCATCATCTACTGCTGCTCCTCCATTAATAGGTGTTGTGGATCCAGAACAGAAAAAATATCTATATAGATTTGTTGCAAGTGATGATCTTCAAGGTAAGGCCATAGCAAAAGAAGTAGCTGATTTAGGCATAACTGATGTTGTGATCCTATATAGAGGAGATTCTTGGGGTAAAGGACTTTCAGAGGAAGTTATAAAGAACCTTCCAGGAAATGGTGTGAATATTATCAAAATTATAGAATATCCAAGTAATCCTTCTCCTTCAGATTGGTCTCCTTACATATCCAACTTAGAAAATTATGTAAATAATGCCACAAGTTCCAAAGGTAAGGATAAGGTTGGAGTTATATACTTAGGATTTGAAGAGGGAGCAACATTATTCTCCCAGATTCCAGATGATTCAGTACTATTGGATGTTAAATGGATAGGATCTGATGGAGTAGCCAAGAGTGATAAACTATTGGAGTTAAAGGATAAAATAGCCAAGGTTGGAATGTACAGTACCATATTTGAATCAGTAGGTCCTGAGGATTATACTAAAAGATACAAGGATGCATTTGGAGGTACTCCTACCTCTTATGGATTAATATCCTATGATACATTATGGGTATTATCCATGGCTTATGTGGAAACCCTTGAATCAAATAATGGTAAATATGATGCCGATATAATGACAGAAAAGATAAAAGAAGTAATTCCAAAGTATAACAATGGAGATTATGGCGTAAAACCACTAACTGGAGAAATAGTATTAAACAAATTCAATGATAGAGCCAGTGGTGATTATGCAATATATAAGATTACAGAGGATGATTGGGTAAAAGTAGGAGTTTGGAAGTACAGTACTAAAAAAGTAGAATGGCTAAATGAATAAATATTTAAATAAAAAATTTTTTTATATTTTTTTATTAATATTTTATATTATTTTTTAATTTTTTAACTATTTTATTATTTTTATGGTGATTATGGTTTTAAAAAACTATTATAATAAATAAAAAAATAAATAATCAAGATTTTAAAATATTTAAGAAAGAGTAAAAACATAAAAAGTAAAAATCCTATCATTATTCTCTTAGGTGCTCCAAGCATTGGAACAGCAAGGCAGAATTCTTGATAGGATGGTAATATGAATTTTCATATTAATCTATGATAGGGACTTAATATTTCTCTTTGTTAATTCTTTTAAAAAATAACGTAATAAATAAAAAAAATAAAGAAATAAAGAAATAAAGAATAATTATATATGGATATTGTAATAAAAAATAAATTAAAATAATTAAGATTTAAGATTTTAAAATACATAAAAAGAAGTAAATATATAAAAAATAGAGATCTCGTAATTACCATCCTTAGATGATCCTGAGCACTGAGGGAAAGGATAAAATCCTTTACAGGATTAATTATAAAAGTTCATATTAGGCCAAGATAGAGGGACTTAAAAGTATTTCTCTCTATTGGATTTTAACCCATATTTTTTATTATTTGTGTTATAGGGCATATAAGTTATTGTTATGTATTCGACTATAATTCATTTAAATTTAAAAATTTTTAATAATAAAACCTAAATAATATTTAAATTTTTTATTTAATATTTATATTTTTAAATATAATTTTGATTCAAGGAATAATTATCTACTATTTTGGTGATGCCATGGTTCTCTTGGAAACAAAAAACCTTTCAAAATCCTTTGATGGATTAAAGGCCCTTGATAATGTTAATATTAATGTTGAAAAAAGCAAACTTACATTAATTATGGGTCCCAATGGAAGTGGTAAATCAACACTTATAAATGCAGTATCTGGATTTTTAAAGGTGGATTCTGGCAAAGTATTATTTGAGGATAAGGATATTACAAATAAGGAGCCAAATGAGATATATGATTATGGAATAGTAAGAACCTTTCAAAATCCTGAACCTTTAAAATCCATGACAGTTCTTGAAAATATTTTAATATCAGAAAGGCATATTGGCGAGGGGGTTATTAATGCCCTATTCCACAGTAAATGGATAAAAAAAGAGGAGGAAATGGTAGAGAAGGCATTTAAAATATTGGAATTTTTAAAATTGGATCATAGATGGGATCATACTTCAAAATCTCTAAGTGGAGGCCAGATGAAGTTATTAGAGATAGGCAGGGCCCTTATGACAAATCCAAAACTTATAATTATGGATGAACCTATTGCTGGAGTGGCTCCAGGCCTGGCCCATGATATATTTTCCCATGTTATTGAATTAAAAAATAAAGGCCTATCCTTTTTAATAGTGGAACATCGTTTAGATATTGTATTAAAGTATGTTGATAATTTATATGTTATGTTTAACGGCTCAGTTATAGCCCATGGGGAAGGTAGTAGGGAAATTGAAAGAGTATTGAATGATCCAAAAGTTATAGAGGTGTATATAGGTGATTAAAGTTGAAAAACTTAATGCAGGATATGGAAAATTACAGATACTTTTTGATATTGATGTTGAAGTATCCTCTGGAAAAATAACCACAATTGTGGGTCCCAATGGAAGTGGTAAATCAACCTTTCTTAAATCCCTCTTTGGCCTTACTGATATATACTCTGGAAATATAATCTACGATAACAAAGATATAACCTACATACCACCTCATGAAAAAACAAAGATGGGAATATCTTATCTGCCTCAAACTAACAACGTATTTACAAATCTATCAGTTATTGAAAATCTAAAGATTGCTGGATATGTGTTAAAAAAGAATGAATTAGAGGAGAGAATGAACTTTGCATTAAAGGTATTTCCAGAACTTAAAGATATACTAAATAAAAAGGCAGGGGCATTAAGCGGAGGACAGAGGCAGATGCTTGCAATGGCCACAGCCCTTGTAAGAAAAACAAAGTTATTAATTCTTGATGAACCTACAGCCCAACTTTCTCCAAAACTTGCCGAGGTTATATTTGATAAAATAGTTGAATTAAGGGATGATTATAATATAACTCCCTTATTGGTTGAACAGAATGCAAAAAGGGCATTGGAGATAAGCGATGTAGGATACATGTTTGTTAGTGGTAAAGTGGCCTATGGAGGTTCAGCAAAATCCCTTCTTGAACATGAAAAATTCCAAAGTTATTTCTTAGGTATAGTGGATGATGAGATTTAATAGGTGATAATTATGATGGGAGTTATTGAGGGTACCATAGTATGGTCCAATATTATAGTACTATTGGCACTGGGATTGACCATGACCTATATCACAACAGCAGTGCCAAATTTTGCCCAGGCATCCTTTGCTGTGGTGGGATCCTATATAGCGTTAACATTGTTAAGGTTTATAGGGTTGGATCCTTATCTCTCCATTCCTCTAACATTTATTATAGGGGGCCTTATTGGGGTTTCCACATACTACATAGCATTGAAACCACTAATAAAGAGAAAGGCCTCCATTGAAATGTTAATGATAGCCACACTTGCATGGGATTTAATTCTCTTTGGAATTATTGGAGCATACTCTGAGATATTGGGATCCCTCACAAAGAGAACAGAAACTCTATTTGTATTTACTAATTTGGATTTTGAGGTATATGGCCTACCTGGAAGATTGATAGTTTCTACAATGTTGGTACTCTTGACAATTATAGGTTTATATCTATTACTATATAAAACAAAGTTTGGTATTGCATTAAGGGCCTCTATGGAAAATCCCTCCCTTGCAGAGGCCATGGGCATAAATGTGGAAAATACAAGGTTATTCTCATGGTTTATATCTGGAAGTTTGGCATGTATGGCTGGATCCATACTTCCATATTTACAGGAAATAGTTCCTCAGACAGGATATTTTCTTATTGTATCCATATTTGCTGCAAGTATTGTAGGGGGATTGTATCATATTGCAGGGGCCTTGATTGGAGGATATATTATTGGAGTATCTGAATCCCTATTTACCTATTTATTATCAATGTTGTTTGGTCCAGGGGTATTGGTATATGGTAAAGTAATATCTTTAATTATTATGATAATTGCAATATTGATAATCCCAAGGGGAGTAACAGGAACTGATTTATGGAGGAGGTTGGAAAAATGGTTGAACTTATAAGTTTAATTCTATTCTTTTTTGGTCTCTATATGATAGTTTCCTTAAGTTTAAATTTAGAGTTTGGATATGGGGGAATACCTAACTTTGGTAAGGCACTATCTGTATTAACTGGGGCCATTATTGTTGGAGGTATTTTAAATAGATTACTTATATGGTACTTTGGAGTTAGTGGGGATTTTATTTCTGCAAGTAGTATTGCCTGCTATAAATTAACAGAGATTATAATCCAAAATCCTCTGGTAGGATTGGGGGTATTTCTAATTACCATTGCAATGGCAATGATTGCAGGGGCCATTGTAGGGGCTCTATCCATTCTACCAAGTGCAAAACTTAGAGAGGACTACTTAGGAGTTACCCTTTTGGCCATAAGTGAAGTGGTGTTTTTTATAACCTATTATGATGTAAGAATAATAGGAGGATATTATGGAATATCTGCACCAGATATATTGGCATTTATACCTGGGGAGTATAAAATATATGCCTATACAGTACTGGCAATAGTAACTGGATTGATAATCTATTTATTTTTAGAGAGATTATTAAATAGTCCCTATGGTAGGGTACTAAGGGGCCATAGGGAAAACGAGGATTTAATAAAGGCCTTTGGTAGAGACATAATGAAGTTAAGAATAAAAACAGTGGCTTTAGGCTCTGCCCTTGCGGCTATTGCAGGAGTTATATATGTATTTTACTCCTCAAATGTTACAGGAAATGCATTTACACGAGTAGAATGGACATTTTATCCATTTTTAATATTATTACTTGGAGGTAAGGGTAACAACAAAGGAGTGGTTTTAGGGGCTTTTCTCTTTGTACTTATAAGAATATTGATAGAATTTTATAAATTTGATATTAAGGAGTTATTGCATTTGCCATTTGAGGCAGTATGGATTCAGTATATTTTCTTTGGAGTTTTAGCATTACTTGTACTCTGTTATAGGCCAGAGGGCCTATTAAAGGAAAAACCCATATACACTCCCCCTATAAAGTCTAAGTTGCAAAATTAGATATTATTTTATTATTAGATTATGCCTCTAACTCTATTTTTTATCAACCTATATATATTTAAAAATGCCATAATAAAAAACTCTAATTCCCATTAAAAATTAATAAAAAAATAAATTATTAAAATTAAAAAAATTATTTAAAAAAATAAAAAAAGATTTTAAATACCTGAAAAGAAGTAAAAACACAAAAGTAAAAAAAGTAAAAATTCCTTCATTATTTACCTTAATGTTCTGAGCACTAAGGGAAAAGGTAATTTTTCCAGGATGCCCTATGAAAGTCCATATTAATTTAAAGTAGAAATTTAAAGTATTTTTTATTAATATTTTATTCTATTTATGTTTATTATTGATTATTTTTGTATTGTAAAGTGTTTAAGGCTTTTGTGTTTAATTATAATTATATTGTTATTTTTTATTAATCTTTTGTTTTATAATTTTATTTTTTAATATTTTATTTTTTATTGCAATATCCTAAATAATTCATCTATTGAATTAAACAACAAAATTTTTTAAAATACCTATTCCTTCAATTTCACATTCTACAACATCCCCTTTATTCAATTTTCCAACTCCTGGAGGGGTTCCCGTAGAAATAATATCATCAGGATAGAGAGTCATAACACTGGATATAAATTCCACTAATTCCTCCACTGTAAATATCATATTTTTAGTGTTGGATTTTTGTTTTATTTTATTATTTACCTTTAATTGAATATCTAAACTTTCTGTAGTAATATCTTTAACTATTTTTGGACCTATTGGGCAGAAGGTATCAAATGATTTAGCCCTGGTCCATTGGCCATCCTTTTTTTGTAGATCCCTGGCAGTAATATCATTTAATATTGTATATCCTTTAATATAATCCATTGCATCCTCTTTTTTTACATTTTTACATTTTTTACCTACTACTATGGCCAGTTCTACTTCATAATCTACTCTTTTGGATTGCTTAGGGATAACTATATTTTCTCCATTGTATATGATGGAGGAGGTAGGTTTTAAAAAGAGTATTGGCTCCTCTGGAACCTCCATATTAAGTTCCCTTGCATGATCTATGTAATTTAAACCTACACAGACTATTTTTGTTGGATTTATATTCATATTCAGTGACATGGTATCCTCTATTATATTGGGCACTGCAATTAATTATAAAATTACTCCACACTAACAAAAATCCCTGAGGAGTATTTAACAATACGTTTTTTTAATACTTCATCAATTTCATGCTTTACTGTTGAAACATCTATATTCTCAGATATAAACCCTAATAATTTTTTTCTATTTATTTTTATCTCTCCATCTATATGGTATGATCCATTATTCCAACTTAACTCCAAATGTAATTCAACATTTTTAATGCCTTTAATACCTTTAAGTTTTTTAGAAATATCCTGTTCAATTTCTTTTTTTAGAAGAAGTATCTCTTCAAAAGTTGGCTTGGTTGCAGTTTCTATCACCTTTTCAACCCATTCCTCATCAGGATCCTTTAATCCAAGCTTTTTTAGCAGTTCCTCCCTTGAAGGTATGGATGATCCCCCACTTTGGGATAAATCCTCATTATTAGAAACATTTAATTCCTCTGTGGCATATTCGCCAGTAGTATTTACTCCTGTAGTATCTTTTATAGCCTCCTCCACTATTTTAGTTATACTATTTACATTAAGTCTCATCTCTGGATATTTATCCAATAACGACTTTACAAAATCATCTCCATACTCATATATCTCCACAGTGGAAATATTGCCCTTTAATAGTTTTTTTATTTTATTACAGGATATTTTTCCAAATAAAACACCGTAATTATCCTCGTAAGCAGCCATTATTGGAGTTTTTCCTTTATATACCACATATCCATTTCTACTTATCTTTAAAACAGACTGATGAATATTTACAAGATAATACCCATCTCCTTCCAAATGCTTTTTAAATTCCCTTATTTTATCTTTTGTAAGTCTAATTACATGCATGATTTTATTTTGTGAATCATTACTACCAATTTCAGAACAATAATCTGATATAATACCTTTATTTTTGTCCAAAATATCATAGGTTTTTTCGGTATCACCACTTACCTTTATGGAATCTTTGCTTATACACAATTGACCAATAATTTTCTCGTTTTTTATTATGTATACCAGTATTCTTTTATTGTCATCATGTAATGTATCATAGGCCACTTCAGTATCTCCATAGACCCCCCATAATTCACCATCAGTATAGAAATTACTTAGAATATCCCCATCCTTAACAATAAATATATGAACATCTTCAATACCTTCATCATATTCATATATGAAATAAATGCATCCATAGTTTAATTTTTTTATTATATCCTTTAAATTAATATCGGATATATTTTTTTGATAGGATTTATTTTCTAAGGTTTCTGCCATGCCTTCACCTAATTAGAATATTGTCTTACTTCTAAATTATATAATAATACTATTTCCAGGAATATTTAATTTCACATATTATAGCGGCCTCTTTTTTAATATTTGATTAAATTAAATTTTATTATTTTTATATTATTCCAATAATATGTTATCACTTTAATTCATAATTATTTCATATTTATGTAACTTATATTTATATATTTTGAGGATATAATTAAAAAAATAATAAAAAATAAAAAATAAAATTTTTAATAAATTATAAATATATCAAATAAATATTTAAAAAGAAATCTAATATTATAAAAAAAAAATTTAAAGAAATAAAGAATATTTGGAGGTATTAATATGGGAATGACAATATCTGAAAAAATCCTTGCTAAGGCCTCAGGAAAGGATAAAGTATCCCCTGGGGACATAGTAATGGCAAAAATAGAGACAGCCATGGTCCATGATATTACAGGTCCACTTACTGTAAACACTTTAAAAAAGGAGGGAATAAATAAAGTCTGGGATAATGAAAAAATAGTTATTCTCTTTGACCACCAAATACCTGCAGATAGCATTACCGCTGCAGAAAACCATAAATTAATGAGGGACTTTGTAAGAGAACAGAACATAAAAAACTTCTACGATATAAGAGAGGGAGTATGCCATCAGGTACTTCCTGAAAAGGGCCATGTTATTCCTGGGACAGTTGTTGTTGGGGCAGATTCCCACACCTGTACCCATGGAGCCTTTGGAGCATTTGCAACAGGTATAGGAAGTACAGACATGGCTGCAGTATTTGCCACAGGGGAATTATGGTTTAAGGTGCCTGAAACACTATACTTTAATATTACAGGAGAATTAAGTCCTTATGTTACCTCCAAGGATGTGATCCTCCATATCATCGGAGAGGTAGGGTTTGATGGAGCCACCTATAAGGCAGCACAGTATGGTGGAGGAACTGTTAAAAATATGAGTATAGCCTCAAGAATGACCATGTCCAATATGGCCATTGAAATGGGAGCCAAAACAGGGATAATTGAACCAGATGAAAAAACTATAAAGTACATAAAAGAGGTTATTGGTAGAAATAACAGAAATAGATCCTTTGAAGTGATAAAAGGAGATGAGGATGCAGAGTATGAAGAGGTATTTGAAATTGAAGTAAATGACTTGGAGCCAGTGTTTGCATGCCCTCATGCTGTTGATAATGTAAAAGGGGCAAGAGAGGTTGCTGGAAAACCTATAGATCAGGTATTTATTGGATCCTGTACCAATGGAAGATTGGAGGATCTAAGGGCCGCCATAAAAATTATAGAGGAACATGGATGCATATCCAAGGATATAAGGGTAGTTGTTACCCCTGCATCAAAGGAGGTTATGCTTGCTGCCATGGATGAGGGTATAATCCAGAAGTTCTATAAATATGGATGTGTTGTAACCAATCCCTCATGCTCTGCATGTATGGGGGCACTTTATGGAATACTTGGTCCCGGAGAGGTTGGAGTGGCCACATCCAATAGAAACTTCAGAGGTAGGGAAGGTTCCTTAGATTCAGAGGTTTATTTGGCATCTCCTATAACTGCGGCAGCCTGTGCAGTTAAAGGGGAGTTAGTGGATCCAAGGGATCTATAAATAATTATCCAATGTGATCCTAATAAATAACAAAAATAAATAATTTTATAGCCAAACACTATAACCTTAACTTATAATTTCAATATATAATAAAAATAAAAGAGAATAAAAATAATTAAGAGAAATACTTAAGTCCTTTACCTTAACTTGATGAAGTTAATACTTTATCCCATAAGGAAATTCCCCCTGCTCTCTTAGTGCTTAGGAATATGGGGGGTGATATAAAATTCTGATTTTTATTATTTATTCTTTATTAGGTATTTTAAATATTAGATTATTTTTTATTATATGGTGAAATATATAACTTTTAAACTTATTATAAATTAAAGTAATTTCATACTTAAAGAGTTTCACCTGCACTTCCAGTGCTTAGGAGTGTAGAATGAAGGAGGATAGTGGTGTGGAATTTCTACTCTTTAGGTATTTACTTTCGCTTATATCCTTAAGTATATAATTTTTCTTTTATATCTTAAGATTTAGATTAATTTTATTATTTTATTTTTTATTATTTTTTTAATTTTTAATTTTTTTTAAATTATTTTTTTATTAGTATGGGTTTATCATAAATGGTTTTGTTTTGAACTAAATATATAATCTTATAAATAAAAAATAAACTATTTCCCTTTAAAATAGGGCTCCCTATTAAGTATGGCCTTATATATAAGGTCATCAATATTTTTGCCATCTCTCAGGGGAGATATTACATCAATCAAATTATCCTCTCTAAGTAGGCAGGGTTTTAAAAATCCATCATAGGTTAATCTAATCCTTGTACAGTTATTACAAAATTCTGTATTATCCATGGGCCTAACAAACTCCACCTCTAACCCATCAACATAATATTTTTTTCTATTTTGCATTAACTTCCTTGTAATAACCTTATCAGATTTTTTTGCTATTTCATTTTCTATTGTTGTAATATCTACATAATACTTTTTTAAATTTTCATTTAAAGGTATGAATTCTATTATTTGTAATATGGCGTCTATATCTCTACAATAATCCATTAAAGGATCTAAATCCTCAATGGTATTTTTCATTGCAAGATAATTTATTTTTAAAGGGGTTAATCCAACATCTAAGGCTCTTTCTATACCTGCCTTTACTATTTTAATATCTCCACAGTAGGTTATATTTTTATATTTCACAGGGTCAATGGTATCCATACTAACATTTACCCTATTGAGGCCAGCATTCTTTAATTTTTCAGCATAATTTTCCAAAAGAATACCATTGGTAGTAAGGGAAATATCCTTTATTCTAATATCGGATATGTTTTCAATAATATCTACTAAATCTGGCCTTAAAAGGGGCTCCCCTCCAGAAATTTTAATTTTTTTAACTCCAAATTTTAAGGTGGATTTTACAATTTTGCCAATCTCTTCTGGTGTCATTAATGAATTACTATTACAATTATGGCCCTCCCTATGGCAATAAAAACATTTTAAATTACAATGGGGAGTTATTGATATTCCTAAAGATCTTATTTCCCTATTAAATGGGTCTCTCATAATACCACAGTTTTATAACCATAAGAATAATAAAAGTAATATATAAATATATAAAT
>JAHEPY010000023.1 GCA_019561565.1 Methanothermococcus sp. SCGC AD-155-M21 | reverse complement strand
CTGAGAATGCCCAGAGATATTTTTTTACAGTTGGGTTTGCCACTGGTCCCCCTACAAGGATACAATCCTCTTTTATTTCAAGGGGTTTATTTGTTAAATCCAATGTTGTTTTTAAGTCCTTTGCTGAGAGATCACCATCTATCTCAGAACCTACTATTATTTTTGATTTATGTACTATTTCCCTTATTTTCTCTGATTTAATACCTGAGGATACATCTAGGTAGGGATCTTTAAATATTGAGGATCCGCCTCCTCCGGATGATCTGCTACCTCCTCCTGAGGATGTGCTACTTGATAAGGTAACACTTCTAATGTTTCCTGCATTATAATATATAGTATCAGAAGGGTTAAGTAGGGTATTACCATTTAAATAAAAAGTAACCTCTGCACCATCCTGTCCCGGTGCATATACCAATAACTTTCCATCTAAATAAGTAGGGCCTCCAAAGGTGTTATTTACTAGAGGTATGGAATCATAAGATTTATTCCCTATTTTTACTTCAATATATCCACTTAAGGGAGTTGGCGAAATAACCTTTCCATAGTATTGGGCAGGTAATTGAGGTGGAGTAGTATCACTGGCTAAACTACAATTTGCTAATAGAAGGCCTAAAGCAAAGATTAATATGTATATTTTTGCAGTGTTTTTCATAAATTCACCGTATAATAGAATTATGAGTAATCATGGGTTATTATTGTAAAAATCTAAAAAAAGTAGAAAAATATTATGCTAATAAATTAATTTAAATTTCTTCCTGGCAATATATCATTTTCTTTATTATACATCCAATATGCATCATAAGAATGAAGTAATATACTGGATATATAGTCATTCTTAGTATAGAGGTTATTATTTTCTGGATCAAGTATCATTATCCATGAATCCTCTACAGGGAGTACGAAGTCTATTAATATTACTCCATCGATATCATATTGTCCAGGGTTTACTCCAACTAGGTTCCAACCTTTGAATACAGGTCTTGCTGGTGGTGCTGTAGGTTCTTCTGGAGTAATATATTTGATATTCATGATGGTATCGTTATTACAGCAGATATAATATCCGTAGAGTGGTTTTATTTTACTTGAGTTAGTTATGTAATCCCAGTCGTTGTTGTAGTAGGTTATTATAGATCCTACTGCTTCTGGATTACTGAAGGATATGTTTGCCCTGTGGGGTATTGATAGGACATTCCATCCTTTTTTAAGTTCCATGGTTATACTGATTGTTATATCATCTTCACTTCTTGGAAGTATTTCATATATGTCCTTATAGAGATGTGCTATTCCTACTACATCTATTTTATCCCCAACATTTACAATACTTGAAGGATCGAAACCTGCTTCCCTACAGTATATTACTGTTGTATTTGTTCCATCACTTACAATTATCTTTCTATTGTCCACTGATTCTACAGTTAGATCCTTTAGTATAACTAAGTTTCCTAAGTCATCTGGAATATCATTGATGGAGATCTCCTTTGGATCAGGTACTGTTGCACTTCCATTTATTATTAGATCCTCATCCAGTCCTGCAACGATCTCTACCATGTTGTTGTATTTTATCAATAATCCCCTTATGGTAACTACATCTCCCAAATTAATAGTATCATAGTCTATTTCCCCTAACCATAATTCAATACCCCTAGTGTCGTCTTGAATAGCCACTAAATTTCCAAATACAGCAGTTACAACCCCTGTTGCTTCAACATATCCATATCCTAAGGTACTAAAGTTTTTATAGGCAGTTTCAATATCTGGAAGAACTTCTAATATTGAGGATATATTTTCAAATCCATATACCTCTACATCGGAACCACTTATTAACTTTAGTTCCTTGGTACCTTTAAACTGAGTGATCTGCCCCCTTAGTATTACCTTGTCCCCTGCCTCGAAGTCTTCATGTTTACAGTCCCCTGCCCATATTACTATGTACCCTGTTTTACTTTTAGCTATAAGTAGATTTCCATTGGATGAAACTATCGGTATGGTTCCATTTATCGTTGCAAATAATCCATAGTAATCATTAAAGTTGGTATCATCGATTATCTCAGAGATGTCCATAATAGTATTATTTGAGAACTTGTGGTGGAATGTCCTGTTAAATGTACTTCCATCCTCTGCTGTAACAATTATTGTTATATTGTGTTTTCTGTCATCTAATAGTTCAGGGGTTATGATTATATTACCCTTAGCGTTATACCACCATGTTTTTGTAATATTGATCAAGGTGAAGTTTAAAGGACATGGTGTACCATCATTGTCTATTTTGTAGGTTATATTAACTATGGTTTTATTTTCGTAATATGCTTTCAAGTCAATTGGGGTTGTACCATTTAATACAACATCCCTTGGTGATAATAAATTTATCTGCTCTGTATTGCCAATTCCCTTGTAGAATCTGTAGATAGTACCATTTTCTATGTGGTATATTACATATCCCATTGGATTACCATCAGGTGTTTTACCAGTTTGCCACCAATCTCCACAAACTGCCCCTCCCTGATATTCAGGAATACCATTCCAGTATATCACTCTGTTGTCATGGGTGTGCCCTGCAATGAGTATTATATGTCCGTTGTATGGGGAGATTGCATCTAAAAACCCATTATAGGAGTTATCTTCCCAGGAACCTAATGGTTGGTGGTAACCTATTATAATGAACTTATTACTGTTATTTGCTAAGTCACTCTCTAACCATTCTAACTGTTCTCCAGGTAATCTAACTACCCTGTATCCACTTTCTTCTGTTTCCACTGGATCTATGATTACAAAGTGGTAATTTCCATGGTCATAGGAGTAGTATGTAGTATCTCTACCTTCACCTAAATACCTTAGAAGTAATCCATCACCGTATCTAGGATCAGAGGTATCTACATTTTTCAATTTAAGTCCTGCTGGATCATGATTTCCAGGAGCAAATAGGAACGGAATATTTGCCTCTGTTATAGGTGTATATACTGTAGTATTTACTAAGTTATACCATCTTTCATCAGTATTTAAGTCATACTTATCTGCCTTGGCTACAATATCCCCAGTCTGTACAAGTACCTCAGGAGCAAAACTTATTACCTCATCAACTGCCCTTTCTGTTGTAGTTACAGGAAGTACTGTACCTCCAAATACCTCACCAATTTCATTGTCATCACATAGGTGGATATCTGCGAGATGTATGAAGTAAATATTTCCGTAGTTTTGCGAGGTATTAGATGTTGTAGGTATTGTAATAAATATCCTTGAAATTGTGGATTTATCCCCTTCTATTTCAAAGTCATTATCATTTAATAGATATAAAGTATTTCCATTCCTTGCAATTCCCTCTATTTTATTAGGTAATGCTATATTGGATCCTCCATTGTCAAATACTGATATTTTTTGGAGAGGAGCTATATTGTGGTTATTTAATTCATCTACCCCTAATTCATCTAAACATGGACCTTGGGTACTTTCATTGTCCCATGTTGTATTATATACATCTGTTCCATTTAATTTTACATAGTATAATTTTGTAGTTGCTGATACTCTTTCCAATACAATTAATTCATCGTCACCTACACAGACTATTTCACTTAATTTTACTTTCTTTTGTTTGGTAGTATCATCCAATGTGAAAGATTCAGGAGTGTCTAAGGTATATACATACTCCCCTACAATCTTTTCATTAATTAAATCATATTTAAACAATCTAATAATTCTTGAATCTTTATAGTTTTTTTTATCAGGGTTGTCTATTGGGCTCTGAAGTGCAAAGTATAAATATTCTTCATTATGAGATAGGGCAAGTGCCTCAATACCTCTATTTAAGTGCCTCTTAGATACAATAGATGGCAATCCCCCAACTACATCATAGGTTGCATTGGCGTAGTATCCTTCCAATCCTTCAGGAACTATTCTTTTAATTATTTTCCCATCAGATCCAACTAATAATATACTTGGACCATATTCTTCACTTATCCAGAAACTTCCATTTGATAGTACTACTATTGCCTCGGAATCAATTCCATTTGGATCATGATTCAACTGATCAAAGGTACTATCGTATGCCAATTCTGTTGAAGGAATTGGATTTGTTAATCCTGTAATTCCATTTCCATTTTCATCCTTTAAGGTAATATTTCCTATTATCTCATAGTTTGATGCATTTATTAAGAATATTGTTGGAGTGTAGTCTGGAATTGGGAATATTTTTCCATCTTCATCTAAGTTATACTCCTCCTCTGCATCCACTCCCAATATCTCCTCTGAATCATCAACCTTAATGTTTGGTCCTCTATCTGTAATGGCATAGATTATTCCGTCCTTATAGAATGCTCCACTTCCAATACCATAACTGAATCTTAATGTTTTATTATTTATGAAGGTTACATTTCCTAAGGGTATATCTATTACTGCCTTTGTTTTAGGGTATATTACAATATCCCCATTACTCCTTGGATTTACCTGTATATTGTGATAGCATCCCACAAGGGATGTAAGATCTACAATATCTCCAGTATTTAATGGGTTATTTGTAAGGTATTTAAAATA
>JAHEPY010000022.1 GCA_019561565.1 Methanothermococcus sp. SCGC AD-155-M21 | reverse complement strand
TTTATTTCCTCTTTTAATGACTCTAAAAGACTTTCAGCAGTATATTCCTTTGGAACTACATCCACTTCCCTATTAAATGTTCTTTCAAATTCCCTTGCAGTTTCTATGCCAATTGCCCCTATTTTTTTCTTTTTTATTTTTTTTAATCCATATAGTATCATGGCAGATAATCCCCCTACCAATGTGCATATAAAATTAACGTGTTCATTGTTGAGTATATTTCTCCTCTCAAATAATGCCCCAAATAAACTATCTGAAAAATTACCCAATATTCCAGATAGAATACCTATCCATAAGAGATTGTAATCATTAAAAAGCAATCCTGCCATAAAACTTATTAAAAATCCCCCTAAAACACCAGCAACTGTTCCATAAAAGGTTATTCCTCCATCAACCCCCTTTTCAACTTTTTTAAAATTGGTTATCAATCGAGGTGTTTCGTTGGATAATATACCTAACTCCGATGAAAATGTATCAGAGGTTGCTGCTGAGATGGCCCCCACATATCCAAAAAGAGCCATACTATAATCCAGAATACCTATTAGATATAGTATTATAATTAAAACTGCCACAACTCCATTTGCAAGTACATTTTTAATGGATCTTTTACTTTCATAAATACCCATGGATTTTTTCTTGGAATGCCCTACTCTACTAATTAAACTACCTAAAATTAAAAAGCCCACCATTAATAATAACCATTTTAAATCTGTCCCCATGATTATAATAAATGCCATTATTGAGGAAACTACTACCCCCATATTATCCAAATATCCCTTTCTTTTTATTGCATATGCCAAAATTAACACAACAACCAATGAATAAATAAATTTTATGTAAATATCCATTTCTTTCACCGGAATTAAAAAAAATATTCAATAAAAAAAATAAAAAAGTATGTAATGTAAAAAAATTTTTATAATAATTTTTATAATACTATCCTAATAGAATTTAATAATATCTGATAATTAATTATTATATATAAATTTTTATAATTTGTTATAATTTTTTTATTATTTTTTATTTATTTATTTATTAATTTTTTATTAATTATTTTCCATTATAGGAGTTGGTGATTAAATGGTAAAATTAATGTTGGCACTGGATGTATTAAATGAAAAAAAGGCCCTTGATATAGTTAATAGTACTTCTGATTATGTGGATGCCATTAAAATAGGGTATCCCCTAGTATTATCCACCAAACTGGATATTATTAAAAAAATAAAGGATATATCAAAAAAAGAAATTATATGCGATTTTAAGTTAGCAGATATACCCCCAACAAATGAGAAAATAGCCTCCTTAACATTAAAATATGGAGATGGGATTATATGCCATGGATTTGTTGGAGAGGATAGCATAATAGCAGTGCAAAGGGTAGCAAAGGACTTGGAAATGGAAACAGGCCATAATAAAAAAGTAATAATGGTTACAGAAATGTCTCATCCTGGAGCCCTTAGGTTTATGGCACCAGTTTCTGATGAACTTGCAGAAATGGCTAAAAAATTAAATGTGGATGCTATTGTGGCCCCTTCCACAAGACCTAAAAGATTGCAACATATAAGAAATATTGTAAGGGATATTCCCATAATATCCCCAGGCATAGGAGCCCAGGGGGGCCATATAGATGAGGTATTAAAAATATTGGAAGAGGAAGATTATATTATAGTGGGTAGGAGTATATATGAAAGTGAAAATCCAAGAGAGGAGGCCCATAAATATTATAAATTGTTAAAATAATAAATAATAGAATTATATTTTATGATTCAATTTAATATGATTTAAATAATTATTTTAAAAAAATTAATTTAAAGATAATAAGGGATTAAAAAATAATAAGGGAGTATTATGAAGTTAGATAAAATAAAATTTGTTGAGGATAAATTAATTTTAAACTCCATGAAAGATGTTTTTGAGAGTGAAATTGCTGAACTTGAAAGGGAGTTAAGTGAATTATATAAAAAATATAACATTAAGAGTAGTGAAGAGATTAAATTAATAGAGTCCAAGGAGGATGAAAAAAGTAAGAAAGATTTTGATAGAATTTTGGAGATAGAACATCAATTAGAAGATCTAAGGAAATTTTTAAGGGAAGTTAATTTAAAAATCATATAATTATCTTTAAGTTATAATAAAATACCTAAGGATAGAAAATGATCAAAAATAATTAAAAATTATTAAATAAAGAAAAAAGGGAAATTATGAAGGTTATAATCACAAGACCCTTAGAACAGGGAATGGAGTTTGCTAATTTATTAAAAAAGGAGGGAAAGGATTTTGAGCCCATACTATTACCCACTTTGGAATTAATATATAATAGTATAACCATTGATATAGATAAATACGATTGGATAGTATTCACAAGTCCAAGGGGAGTTAAGGGCCTCTTTAAAAACTTAGATGAGGAAGGATTAAAAAAAATAAAAAAGAAAAAAATAGGGGCAATTGGCATAGAAACTGCAAGGGAATTTGAAAGAACATTTAATAGGGAAGTGGATGTAGTTCCAAAGGAATATACTGCTGAAAGTCTTTTAGAGTCATTAAAAGAGGAAATAAA
>JAHEPY010000021.1 GCA_019561565.1 Methanothermococcus sp. SCGC AD-155-M21 | reverse complement strand
TCTTAAATTATTTTAGTAAAAAATTAATTTTTATTAGAAATCCAAAAAAAATAATTATTAAAAATAAAATAAATAAAAATAAAAAAATGAATAATAATTAAAATAAAAATATAAAAAATTTAGGATTTCAAAATATCTAAGAAAAAGTAAAAACATAAAAATTAAAAGATTCAATTATTATTCCCTTAAGTGCTCTAAGCACTTGAAAAAGGTAATCCTTTGAAGGATTAATTATAAACTTCGTATTAGGCTAAGTTAGAGGGACTTAAGTATTTTTTATTGATATTTTATCCTTTTTATTATTAAGAAGCAGGTATTTATCTTTTATCTTTTAGAATTAGTATTACCATTTTTATTATATATTTTATATTTCATTACATTTATTTATATTTTTAATTTTATTTATTTTTATTATATTTCATAAATAATCTTAAATTTAGGCAGAATTATGAAAAACTTGGCATTAATATATCCAAATAAATTTAAAGGGGGAATATCCTGTTTAGCAATGCATGTACTTTATCACCACTTAAATAAATATAAGGATATTCGTTGTGATATGTACTTTTTAGAGAATTATTCCCAAATAAAAAATAAAGATGCCATAATTATCACCCTACAGTATGAGAATGATTACTTTAACATAGTTAAAATAATAGAAAAACTTAGAATTAACAATCCAAAGGCCATATTTATTGGAGGCGGTCCCTGTAGTATTGCAAATCCCCTACCCTTAAGTAATTTTTTTGATGCATTTGTAATAGGGGAGATTGAGGATAGCAGTATTATGTATGATCTGATAAATGGAGAGAGGAATCTAAGGGGGGTTTATTATCCAGAATACCATGGTAGGAATAGGGAGGATTTTAAAAAAATAAAGAGGATATACCCTAAGAAACTTAGTATAGAGGATTATCCAATAGTTCAATTTACTCATCCCTCAGGAGCCTATGGAAAGGCCTTTTTATTGGAAATAGGTAGGGGTTGTCCAAGGAGATGTAAGTTCTGCATGGCCAAGAATATATATTACCCTCCAAGATTTAGAAAATTGGAGGATTTAACCTATCTCGTTGATGAGGGATATTATACCATTCTCCCTTGAAGTTAGATAGTCTTTGTAGATATACACTGCCCCTGGGGCTATAAAGGTAAATCCCAACAGCATTTTTAAAATTAGTGCTATAGCCAACCCTTCAAACCACGCCCTAAATTCACTGTATGCCCCAAAATATCTTGCTACAGTTCTATGGGCTAACTCATGGAAAATAAAACTACTGCCTACAATAAGTATGGCTATTATGAGTCTATATAGGAATGTTGGATCATTGAATATGTAAAATCCCCCTCCAGGCCATGCAAAGATCAAGGCTATTGTAACTGTGGATATGATCAGATCTCTAATCTCATGGGAAGAAAAATGGAATATATTAGAACTCATAAGTATCACCGAGAATATTTTAACATCCATAGGAGTTAAACATTTATATAAAGATTTTATGTTTATTGGGAGTTAGGATTTTTTAATTATAGTCAAGCATAATATTTTAAACTTTAATTGATTACATAAATATAAAAGGATAGATATTAATAGAAAGAATTATTATAAATATATCTCTACATTACCTTAAACTAATGTTCATAATGCCAGTGCTATCAAGAAGTACCCTTTCCCTAGTGCTTAGGAGCATACATGGAGAATAAATGGCAGGATTTCTACTTTTTATTATTTACTCCTTCTTAAATTTTTAAAATATTATATTATATATTTTATTTTAATTATTATTTTATTTCCATTTATTTTTTTTATTAATAATTTTTAAAAATTTAAAATTATTTTATTTTTTATTTTATATTATTT
>JAHEPY010000020.1 GCA_019561565.1 Methanothermococcus sp. SCGC AD-155-M21 | reverse complement strand
CAAGATATTCATCACATTCAAAGCATTATTTTTCAAAAAGATCAACCTATATTATAGATGCTCTTCCTCCAGAATCTGCAAAAATTTTAAGTAATATCTCCAAAGGGGGTATTTTATACTTACACAACAATACTTTAACAATTATAGATAATCCAAATGGCAAGATATTAAACTATGACCTATCTAACCCCGAAAATCCAAAAATAAATTGGAAAATGGATATAAATGGTACCTATACTGATTCCAGACTCTACAATGGTAAATTGTATTTAATTGTATCAAAGTATAATGAGAATAATGATATACCCTTTCCAATTGTATGGAATGATGTAAAAATAGAGTACAACAGTTATTATTTACCAATGATTCCTGAGTATATGTATCATAATTTTGATGTTACCTATATTGTATCATCAATTGAGATAGAGGATGGAAATATAAACAATACCCTTGCTGTCGTAGGTTCCTATAATACTGAAGTATATATGTCAGAAAACAATATATATCTTGCATACCACTTACAATCTAACAGGGATAAATTATTTATGACTTTTATGATGGAGAATTTAAATAAATACTTCCCAGAGGATAGGATAAATTTAATTAAAAATATATTAAATTCCCCTTACTTTAGTGATGGGGCAAAATATACGGAAATCATGAGGGTATTGAGTAATTACTTAAGAACCATTCCAAGGGAGGAATCCTTAAATTTAATAAATACAATAAACAAAGATTACGAAGAGTATATGGAGAAGAACTGGGAGGAATTAGAAAAAACAGGGGTTGTAAGTATAGACTTAGATTCCTTTAAAGTTAAAAGTGGCAGTGTTCCTGGAAGACTAATAAATAGGTATTCAATGGATGAATACAATAATCACCTAAGGGTTGCCACCACAATAGGAAATAATTGGGAATATAGAGATAAAAGTACCAACAACATATATGTATTGGATGATAATTTAGAGAGGGTTGGAAAACTTACAGGTATTGCAAAGGGAGAAAGAATATATGCCACAAGATTCATGGGAGATATGGCATATATGATTACCTACAGGGAAACAGATCCTCTCTTTGTAATTAATTTAACAGATCCTTCTAATCCAGAGATTCATGGAAAATTAAAGATCCCTGGTTATTCAACCTACCTACATCCAATAGGGGATAATAAGTTAATAGGTATTGGAAAGGAAGATAATGGAAAATTAAAGGTATCTTTATTTGATGTAGGGGATGTCTCAAACCCCCTTGAAATTGATAAATACATACTTCCAGAATACTGGTCCCATGCACTATACAACCCTCATGCCTTTTTATGGGATAAAGATAATAGAATATTGGTAATTCCAGCAAACAATTATGGATATGTATTCAAGATAGATGACAATAAAATAACACTAAAAATGAATGATAAACATAAAACAAGGGTTTTAAGGTCCTTATATATTAACAATTATCTATATATCCTGTCCAATAATGAGATTCATATAATAAATATGGATAATTGGAAAATAGTAAATAAAATAGATCTACTGGAGGAATAATAAAATAAATATTATAATAAAATAAAATTTTTTAATAAATTTATTTTTTAATTTTTTATGTTATTTGATTAATTTTTTATTAATCTTTTATTCTGTTATTAATTATTTATTTATTATTTTATTTTTTTTATTTATTATTTTATTAATCGATACCCAAAATTAAATAAAATAAAAAATTATAAAATTAAATTTATTATTATTGTTATAGTGTTGTTATTAGATGGTTATTTGTTAGATGTTTATTGGAATATATGATTA
>JAHEPY010000019.1 GCA_019561565.1 Methanothermococcus sp. SCGC AD-155-M21 | reverse complement strand
CAATGCAGCACCAATAATACCTAAGGACATTACCAAGGATCCAATATTCTTATATAATAATGAAATAGCAATTAATCCAGCAATAAACCAAGTAATATATTTAAATACTGATGCAAAGATAGGAAAATCCCTTAACTCCCCTTTTTTTTCAAAATATCCCTTTATTAATTCCAATGATATATCTAAAAATATCAATGTTCCTAATATTAGTATTATTATTATGATTATTTCATTTCTATAACTTTCCAAGGGCACTATATATTCAAATATATTTAATTTACTCCCTAAATAGTAAAGTATTATCAACAGAATTAAAATCTTTATTAAAAATTTGCCCCTAAATATTATTTTTTTATCAATCATTTTTTCCCGAGATAGATGTTATAGGTAATAGGTATTTATTCTAAATATATTATTTATTATTTTAATTATATTTTATTTTTTAAATTATTATATTATTTTTTAATTATAATTTTTTAATAATTAATTATTTTTTTATTTATTATTTTAATTATAATCCCATAAATTTAATTATAAAATTAAATTCCCAATAATGCAAGTATAACACCAATAAACCCTATTGCAGTGGCATATATTGATATGGGATATATCTGTCTAAAGGTTAGCACAGGAGTATAGGCTCCAACAATGGTACTCAATAGTGGAAATATTAAGGCCACTGCAAAGTTTTCAATAATAGTTATTGGATTATTTACATCGGGAAAGATACCAAGGTAAAGTGTTGCAAATAAACTTCCAAGGGTTATCATAAGCAATTCCTTTACAGATAAATATATTGCCCTATACTTTCCAGAATACTCCATTGTAGGTCCCTCAATAACATCAGCCTTGGTATGCATGATTGAGAATGGATATTCGCCCAGTAGTACAACATAGCCTATAAAGTAGGCCATGGCTCCAAAGATTCCTGCAAGACTAAATAAAAAATTACTCCCAATTACACTATCCAAATAGATACTACTCTTGGGTATAAAGGGCAATACCATACCAATATACAGTGGAAAGGAACCTATGGTAATTAATTTATAGGCCCTAATACCTCCAAGTTGTTCCAAGGATATTTTTAAAAAAAAGGGGAGTTAAGGGATTTTCCTATCTTTGCATCAGTATTTAAATATATTACTTGGTTTATTGCTGGATTAATTGCTATTTCATTATTATATAAGAATATTGGATCCTTGGTAATGTCCTTAGGTATTATTGGTGCTGCATTG
>JAHEPY010000018.1 GCA_019561565.1 Methanothermococcus sp. SCGC AD-155-M21 | reverse complement strand
GAATTATGAACAAAGAGCTAATATTGGACCTAATAGAAACACTTGAAAAAAAGAATTATGAACAAAGAGCTAATATTGGACCTAATAGAAACACTTGAAAAAAAGAATGTAGGATTCCAATTATCTGTTGAAGGAGATAGGACATTGGAAATGACAGTAAAAGATAAAAAAATAGATATAAATATTGTAAATCCCTCAAAAATTGGATTATTGATAAAGGAACTTGATTTAAAATAAATTATTTAATATTAAATAAAATTTTTTTTATTAAAAAATAATAGAAACATTAAAAATAATAGTAAATAAAATAATTAATAATATTTTTTTAATTTAAGGGATTAAATATGTGCTCCATATCAGGAATAATCCTAAAGGATGATGAAGAAGACCCCAGTAGTAGTAGGGGGAAATTAAAGGAACATTTATTGAATATTATGAAGATATTGAAACATAGGGGCCCAGATGCCTCAGGAGTAATGTTTGATGATGAAGTTATTTACTTTAAAGAATTTCAGGATATTTCCATAGATTATAATAAATCCAATAGATTGGGATTGGGACATAATAGATTGGCAATTGTAGGCAGTGCAAGTCAGCCTATTCCAAATGAGGATGAAAGTATATGGGTAATATGTAATGGGGAGATATACAACTACTATGAACTTATGGATGATTTACAGGATAGACATGATTTTAACAGTGATACTGATAGTGAAGTAATATTACATTGCTATGAGGAGGAAATACTTTATGAATTAGATGGGGAATATGCCTATTGCATATATGATAAACATGAGAATAAAATAGTATTGGGCAGGGATACCTTTGGAGTAAAGCCCTTATATTACATAGATAATAAAAAATATTTTGCCTTTGCTTCTGAGAAAAAGGCATTATGGTATTTATTAACTTCTATTGATAAAATGTCCTTTGAAGAATCCTATAACTACCCAATAATGTCTTTAAGCCCAAATAGCCAATTAATATATGATTTGGATGATAATAAATATTTTATTGAAGAAAATATCCAAAAAATAAGAATGGATTATTTAAATGTATCTGGGGACAGTAGCATTGTAGATTATGAGGTTTGTAAAAGGGAACTTGAGGAGGCCCTTTGGAACTCAGTATCCAAAAGAGTAAGGGGATTGGATAAGGTTGGAATAATATTTTCTGGAGGAGTAGATAGTACCCTTATAGCAAAAATGGCCTCAGAATACTGTGATGTAATATTATATACAGTGGGGTTGGAAGAAAGTGAGGATATACTATATGCTGAAAGGGCCTCAAAGGATTTAGGATTAGAACTTAGAAAAAAAATTATATTAAGGGAGGAATATGAGGATTATCTTTTGAATGTAACCCATACAATTGATGATATTGATTTAATAAAACTTTCAGTGGGTATTCCAATATATGCAGCCTCAGAAATGGCTAAGAAGGACAATATAAAGGTAGTATTATCTGGACAGGGAGCAGAT
>JAHEPY010000017.1 GCA_019561565.1 Methanothermococcus sp. SCGC AD-155-M21 | reverse complement strand
AATGAGATACCCTCATTTGAAGATATAATAATGCATACTTCAGAAGATTATAAAAAAAATAAAAATATCAATATAATAACAGAATCCAATGTAGTTGATATTGATTCCAATAATAATGAGATAACATACTGTAGTAATAAAAATATGGATTCTAAGGATAATGAAGATAATAAAAACAATAATAATGAAGATATTAATAATAACATTAAAATGAAATTAAATTATGATTATCTTATTATTGCCACTGGGGGATTGCCATTTATTCCTCCAATAGAGGGAAGGCATTTAAAGGGAGTATTTGCTTTAAAAACTATTGAAGATGGAATGAGAATAAAAAAATATGCAGAGAACTCCAAAAGTGCCGTTGTTGCAGGTGCAGGTGCCATAGGTCTTGAAATGGCATACGCATTAAAGAAATTGGGTCTTCAGGTGACTATTGTTGAAATGGCTCCCCAGGTATTGCCAAGGGCTTTGGATATAGATATGGCAAAAAAAGTTATGAATTATCTAAGTGAGGACTTAGGAATTAAAGTATTATTGGAAAAGCCCCTTAATAAAATCCTTGGGGATGAGAATAATAGAGTAAAGGGGGCAATAATAGATGATGAAATTTACAACTGTGATATGGTAATAATGGCCACAGGAACAAGGCCAAATGTTGAATTGGCCAAAAAAGCAGGATGTGAAATAGGGAGATTTGCAATAAAGGTAAATAGTAAAATGCAAACAACAATTCCAAACATCTATGCCGTTGGAGATTGTGTAGAAACTGTGGATTATATTACAAAACAGATAACCTTATCTCCCTTTGGAACAACTGCCCTAAGACAGGGGAAGGTTGCTGGAAAAAATATTGCTGGAGTTTCTGCAGAATTTAATCCAGTTTTAAATGCCATGGTATCAAAAATTGGAGATATTGAAGTTGGGGGCACAGGTATGAGCGAACTTAGAGCCCATCAAAATAGGCTTGAGATAGTTGTTGGTAAATCAAAGGCCCTTACAAGGGCAAGATACTATCCTGAGGGAAAAAACATATACATAAAATTAATATTTGATATGAATAAAACCATAGTAGGCTGTCAGATTGTAGGGGGAGAAAGGGTATCTGAAAGAATAGATGCCATGTCTTTGGGAATTTTAAAAAATATCACTTGTGAAGATCTAAGCAATATGGAATTCTGCTATGCACCTCCTGTTTCCATGGTGGTGGATCCCATAGCCCTTGCTGCAGAGGATGCCTGTGATAAATTTAATAAATTATAAAATAATAAAAAAAATATAATAATAAAATAATAAAAATTAAATATATTACAGGCCCTAATAATAATAATTAAGATAAAAATAAAAAATAATAGATTTTAAACTAATAAAAATAAGTAAAAACGTAAAAGTAAAAA
>JAHEPY010000016.1 GCA_019561565.1 Methanothermococcus sp. SCGC AD-155-M21 | reverse complement strand
AGAAATAGATAATATATTAAAAAGGAACATAGATAGAATTAAATCCCATGTGGAGAGAATTAGATAAGATTTAAAATAAAAATAATAAAAACTTTTGGGAAACTATGGACAATTGGGAATTTAGAACGATTACCAGGGTTTTTGTATTAATGATTTTTTTGTTCATGGTGTATTTAATATATCCTTTTTTTGATACCATAGCCCTGTCCTGCGCATTTGCATATATGGGTAGGCCAATATATGACCTAATTAAACCATATATGGGAAAATCACTTGCTGCAATAATATGCTTACTTGTATTCATAGTTCCAACTGTAATAGTGGGATTAATAGCCCTAATGGATTTAGTAACGTATTTATCTCAAATAGATATTCAAAACTTACAGAATTTAAATATAATTAACTTATTAAACTATAAATTACATAGTGTATCAAGTATTTTCGGATATTCCTGGCATATAAATGAAGATACTTTAATGAATTACATTTTTCAAATTTGGGCTTATTTTGAGCCCCATATAAAGGGATTACTATCTCAGATTATGATAGTACCAATGTTAATTATAAAGGTAATAATGATTTTATTTATGACCTATTATCTTTTAAAGGACGGGGATATGATTAAAAAGGTTATGCTATCCCATGTCCCTGATAAATTCCATCAAAAGACAGAGGTATTCTTGGATAAATTGAATGAATCCTATAAAAATTTATTT
This sequence comes from Methanothermococcus sp. SCGC AD-155-M21, assembly GCA_019561565.1. Taxonomy (GTDB): domain Archaea; phylum AGJL01; class Methanococci; order Methanococcales; family Methanococcaceae; genus Methanofervidicoccus. The sequence continues at coordinate 2,237 of JAHEPY010000016.1, read as the reverse complement.
ATTGGTAATGCCTTAACTTCAATTGCTATCGGGGTAATTTCAGGAGTTGGGTATTATATATTAGGAGTACCTAATGCCTTTATATTGGCAGTTATAACTGGTATTTTTGCATTATTGCCTATAGTTGGGGGATGGACTATATATATGCCATTGTCCTTATATTATATAATAATGGGGGAAGTATTAAAAGGAGTTGGATTATTTATATTTGGTGCTCTATTTTTGTCCATAATGCCTGATTTCGTTATAAGGCCCTTAATCGTTAAAAATGAGAGTGATATCCATCCTTCCTTAGTGTTAATTGCCTTTTTAATAAGGCCCCTTACTTTAGGGATTGGTGGGTTTGCAATAGGGCCACTAATTGTGGGAGTATTTGATGCACTATGTAAAACAAAACTAAATGAGGAAAAATTATTGGGAAGTATACCTGAGAAAGGGGAAGAATAGATATAAAACTAATATTTATAAAAAATAATAAAAAAATAAAAAATAAAATAATTAAAAGGGATTACTATGGGATATCCCCTAACATCCTCAATATGAACCTCAACACCATGTTAAACGCCCTCTCTTAGAATAGCATTATATATCTTTAATATCCTCCCAATGCCTTTTTAAAACACTAACAGAATGATTAAATGCCTCAAGTTCATTGGAACTTATTTTTATAGGGACTATTTCCTCCACTCCATTTCTACCTAACTTAACTGGGGCCCCTATACATATATCGGTTATACCATCTATTTCACCTTCAAGATAGGCAGATAATGTTAATATTCTTTTATCATTATTTATTATGGATTTTATAATATTTACTATTGCCGATGCAGGGCCATACTCTGAGCCCCCCTTAAGTTTAATTATCTCTTTTCCCCTATTTTTTACAAATTCTGTTATTTCTTCATAGGGCAGGTTTTCATAGCCTGGAAGTCTATTTATTGGTATGCCCCCAACTGCGGTAGCACTTAATAAGGGTACCATGGTGTCACCATGCTCCCCAATTATCCTGGTCCTTACCTCTCCTATATGTACTCCAAAATACTTTGCAATTGCCACCTTAAATCTCATGGAATCTAAGTGAGTGCCTAACCCAAAAACTTGATTTTTATCATATCCACTTTCAAATAATGCCTTTTGGGTCATAATATCCACAGGATTTGTTACTATGAATAATTTGGTATCGCATGTTTTTGATATATCTTTTACGTACTTTTTAATTATTTTTGCATTTACTTTTGCCAAATCTGTCCTTGACATATTATCACTTCTTGGAATCCCTGCAGAAATAACTGTAATCTCACTACCCTCTACAGCATTTGAGAGATCATTATCACCATATACCTCAATTTCTGCATCACTTGATTCAGCAGCAAGGGCATCATACATGTCCATTTTAATTCCCTCTAATTTATTTAGGGATTTTTCCCGAGATATTAAAACAGTATGTTTTATGGAGGGTTCTCTCGCAATTAAAAAGGATACTGCAGACCCTATTTTTCCAGAGGCTCCAATAATGGATATTTTCATAATATCACCTATTTATTATAATTAAGTAATTTTTTACATATTTTAACTATATTTTTAGTAATACTTATTTACAGTAAATATTAAATAGTATTATTAAATTATAAATTATTACTACTAACAATTCCATAAAGTATAAATATTAAAGTTTTCTTTAATATATATAAAATATTTTTTAAATATAATATGTATTTAATTGGATAAGTTAAAAGGTGGGTTCCATGGAGGGAGAAGACAATCCTGTCTTAGATGAGATAGATATGGTGGCAATAGCCATATTACTAAGTGCTCCTTTGATGTCGGAATATGAAATGAAAAATACCCTATGTAAGTTAAAAAGGATAGCCAAGAAAAAGAGTATGGCAAATTATAAAAATATTAATGAAATATTGGACTACTGGGCTGACAAAGCATATCAAATAACTATGAAGTATTAATATCGATACTATTTTATTTATATTTATAATAATATTTATAGATTATACTTTTTTATATTAATTATTCTATATTTTTATCATAGATTTTATATAATAGAATATTTTTATAAAACCTACTTCCCTAACCGAAAGGTTTATATATTATAACATAATACTTAATGATGCAAGTAGTTGCAGGGGTTGCCAAGCCTGGCCAACGGCGCTGGACTTAAGATCCAGTCCCATAGGGGTTCGGGGGTTCAAATCCCCTCCCCTGCACTATTTTTTTAAATTATT
>JAHEPY010000015.1 GCA_019561565.1 Methanothermococcus sp. SCGC AD-155-M21 | reverse complement strand
ATTCGTTGCAATGAAAAGAAAAAATATGATAAAGAGTGATGAGGAACGGGGGTACCATGGATTTCTTTCTAAATTAAGAAAGAAAATTGAAACACTTTTCTCAGTTGTAGATAACCTTGGACTGAGATTTATAAGGGCTGTAAGTAGAAGAGGCCTGGCAGTTAAGATTATTCTTAGTCTGTTAGCTTTTAATTTTTATCGGTTAAGGAGTGATGGGAACTAGGGTTTAATTAATAAAAAATAAAATAATTTAAAAAATTAATAAAAAAATATTAACTAAAAATACTATAAAAATATGTTATAGCAAACACAACATTAAAAGGACAACCTAATAAAGAGAATTTTTCTGTAAATATAATCTCTATCTTACCTTAAACTAAGGTTTATAATGTACTATCAAGAAGTTATACTTTCCTTTAGTGTCCAGGAGTATTAAAAAGAATAATAATAGAATTTTTACCTTTTATGTCTTTACTTCTTTTATGTATTTTAAAATATATTATTTTTATTTTTTTATTTTAATTATTTTTTATTTTTATAATTTATTTTAGATTATTGTTTATTAATTTTTTAGAATTGGATTTCTTATTATTGTAGTCAAGAACATAATTTCTTAAACCCATATTCACAATATAAAAAATAAAAATAAATAAAAAAACAAAATTAAAATAATTAAAAAAATAATAAAATTAATCTAAATCTTAAGATAAAAGAGGTAAAAAAATAAAATACTTAAAGACATAAGAGAAAAAGCAAATATTCAAAAAGTGGAAATTCCACATCACCATCCCCCTTCCTCCTACATCCCTAAGCACTGGACATGCAGAGAAAACCCTTTAAGCATGTGGCACTATATTCATAAAAATAGAATATAGAGATTAATCATATTGATAATTATTATAATTTAAAATCATTTTATAAGATAATTATTTAAATTAAATATTACATATTTCTATTTTTATTTTTTTTTATGTGATTTTTATTTTTATTTAATTATATGTAATAACATTTTGGTGAAAAAATGAATAAAATAAATAAAAAGAATAGTAAAGACGTACTTATGTCTAAATTTGCCCATGCAGTAAAGGTTCATCCTTGCTACAATGAGAAACTTCACGATAAAGTAGGTAGGGTTCATCTACCTGTTGCTCCTAAATGTAATATTGCCTGTAAGTTTTGTAGAAGGAGCATAGGAAAGGAATGTTGTGAGGAAAGACCTGCCGTGGCAAAACATATTATGAAGCCTGAGGAAGTGGAGGATTATCTAAGGGACCTACTTAAAAAAATGCCAAATTTAAAAGTTGTAGGTATAGCCGGTCCAGGAGATAGTTTATTTAATAAGGAAACCTTTGAAACATTGGAGATCGTAAATGATAAATTTCCAGATTTAGTAAAGTGTCTATCTACCAATGGACTATTACTTCCAAAATATGCTAAAAAACTTGCTGATTTAGATGTAAAAACAATAACTGTAACTGTAAATGCCATAGATCCAAAGATTCTTAAGGATATAGTGGAATGGGTTTATTATGATGGAAAGGTATATCGTGGAGAGGAAGGAGCCTCATTACTCATTAAAAATCAAATTGAGGGAGTTAAAAAGGCCCATGATTTAGGATTGGTTGTAAAGATAAATACTGTATTAATACCTGAAATTAACATGGATCATATTATAGAGATAGCCAAAAAATTTAAAGATATAGCCTATATTCAAAATATTATACCCCTTATACCCATGTATAAAATGGAGGGCCTTAGACGCCCAAAGTGTGATGAAATAAGTAATATTAGGGATGAATGTGAGGAATATTTACATCAATTTAGGGCATGTCAGCAATGTAGAGCCGATGCAGCAGGATTATTATCTGAAAAAAAACATTTAAATAAAAAGGGAAAGGAATTGGATATTTTTGATTTAAAACACTTTTCCCATTAAATAATATTTTATTAAATGATTAAAAAAATAAATAACAAATTAAAAATTAAAATAAATTAAGAATAATTAAAATTAAAAAAGATAATAATTAATAATTAAAAGTAATTAAAAAAAATATTAGATTTTGGTGGTATTTAATGGAAAAGGTTGTCATAACTGTAACTGGAAGGGATAAAACAGGAATTGTAGCAAGTATAGCAACAGCACTTGCAGAGTATAATGTAAATATCTTGGATATAAGACAGTCCATTATGGAGGATTTATTTACTATGATAATGCTTGCAGATATATCAAAATCAAATAAGGATTTTGAATCCTTAGAAAAAAAATTAAATGAGATTGGAGAGAAAATTGGAGTAAAAATAATAGTACAGCATGAAAATATATTTAAATACATGCATAGGATATAATAATTAATTATTCTTCTCCAATTCCTCCTTTAATTCATGGGCCCTCTTTATCCATTCCTCTTCAAATGGCCTTTCAGAGGCTATCATAACTATACTCTTGCCATAGAATGTCTTTCTTATTCTCATACCCTCTGGAAATACCCTATTCATAAAGTCCAGAACCTTTAATATAAAATCCTCTTTGGCATCATATACTACCATATCCAAATCTATTGGAGAATCTGTAATAATCTCAAATCTTGAGGGTTGATCCAATATATTTATCAACTGTAATAACTGTGGAGCATAGGTTTCATCAACTATTTTTAATCGGGTAATGGTTCTATCTCCTTCTTTTTTACTTTCCTCAATAGATACAATGTCCCTTAACTTTATAGGTTTGGATGTGGATTTTGGCAATACTCCAATGATAAAATATGGGTCCTCCTCCCTACATATCATTTTTACTTCAATTAGTGATTTTCCAATAACTACATCCATAAGGGAACTTTGAAGTATTTTATAGTATATTTCTTTCCCAGCCTCATCTTTACAATCTACATATATTTTAGCCATTATTTTCCCTCCATTCTTTGGTTATATTTACAAAATTTTTAATAATTTTTAAACCTTCCTTATTTTCCCATTCTGTTAATACACTTTCAGGATGAAATTGTAAGCCCTCAATAGGCCTATAGTTATGCCTTATGCCCATTATTATCTCTTCTTCACAATCTATTGTAATGGCACTAATTTCAAAGTCCTTAGGTAATTCAAGAACTGCAAGGGAATGATACCTCCCTACCTCTAAAGGGTTTTTTATGCCCTTAAAAATACCCTTTCCATCATGTTTTATGAGGGAGGCTTTACCATGAATTGGAGGTATTTTCTCCACTCTCCCTCCAAAGGTATGGGCAATAATTTGATGTCCAAGACAAACTCCCAATATTGGGACATTGATATTTTTTATAATATCTGGGCAATTTTCAACATCCCTTTTTTTATTTGGACTTCCTGGACCTGGAGATATAATAATCCCTGAGGGATCTATTTTTCTAACCTCATCAACAGTTATAGTATTTGGCACTACCTTTATTTTATCATAGATTGAGGCATATTCTGCTAAATTCCATACAAAGGAATCTTTATTATCAATAATTAATATCATTATTTCCACCAGTTTAAGCATAATGGCCTGGTTTTATAACTCCCATTGGGCCTTTACTTTAGCATTCATTCCTCCATAGGGATGTCCTATGTCTTTTGCTTTCTGATTTTTCTATTTAATTCTTTTTCTTAGATGTTTTATTATTTTTATAATCCTTTTCCTTCCATACATAATATTGCTATATTTTTAAAAAAATAAATTTTATAATAATTTTATATTTTATTTTATATAATCCTATTTTTTTAATTATTTTTATATTAATTTTCTATTTAATTTTATTATTTTTTTATTATTTATTTTTTTTAATTAATTTTAACAGTTATATGTAAAAAACAGATGTTTTATCTTCTTTCTTTTTAGATATTGTGGTATTGCCTCCCTAAGTATTCTTAAGTAGGTAGTATTTGTTCAATAACTTTATTAATTCCCTTTTATTATATTTTTCATTTTTTTCTTAAATTTTATTATTTTTTTATTTTTTATTACTAATTTTTATTATTTCTTCAATATTTTATTTATTTTTTTAATTTTAACCTATATTCATTTTTTTAATGCACTCATAACTGCTGCCATCTTTCTTTCAGTTTCAATGTATTCATTTTCAGGTATTGAATCAGCAACTATCCCTGCTCCTGCCCTTACTCTAATAATATTATTTTTTTCTATCTCAGCCATCCTTATGGCAATTGCAGTATCTGCATAGTTATTCAGTGAGAAGTAGCCCACAGCACCCCCATATATTCTTCTTCTGGATTTTTCCAAGGCATCTATTATCTCCATGGCCCTATACTTGGGAGCCCCAGTTAGTGTTCCCGCTGGAAAGGAGGCCTCTATTGCATCAAACATTGTCATGCCCTCCCTTAACTCCCCTATCACTTCACTCTCTATATGTTGGACATGGCTATATCTAATTACCTCAAAAAACCTTTTTAATTTAATAGAACCAGATTTTGAAACCTTTCTAACATCATTCCTTGCCAAATCAACGAGCATCATGTGCTCTGCCCTTTCCTTTTCATCGTTAAGAAGTATTTTTGCCAATCTTTCACTTTCCTCCTCAGT
>JAHEPY010000014.1 GCA_019561565.1 Methanothermococcus sp. SCGC AD-155-M21 | reverse complement strand
TTAAAGAATTTGAATAAATCAGGAATATTTTCTTTAATAAACGAAGGCCTATCCATTAACATAAGGAGCATAATCTGCCAATATAAATCCCAAGGAGTATTATTTATTGGAGTAGCCGTTAAGAAGAGCATGTGAGGTCTTTTGCCCTTTTTGGCAATATTGTCATTAACCAAAGTGAAGAAATTTTCCCATCTTTTTGATAATGGATTTCTGAAATTGTGGCTTTCATCAACAACTATCAATTCTACATTATCAAAACTTCCGCCTAATGTTCTTTTTGCTTTCTCCAAGAAGTTTTGGGATGCCAGATTTTCTTGAGACAGTATATTTTCTTTAACATCTATTTTTTTCATCTCTTTAGACCACATTTCCATCAATTGAGCAGGACATATTATCAGAATATTTTTTCTTTCATAATATCCTACTTTTTCAAGAATTTTTTTAGCAATCCATGTTTTTCCCAATCCAACGGAATCAGCAACAATGCAACCACCATATTTTTTTAATCTTGTCCAGATTCTTGCAATAGCATCCTCTTGGAATTGAGACAGGTTTACTTTAGTCTCTGGAAGCCCTTTTGGTTTTTCATTTTTTTCCTTTTCCATTATATCTTCTTTCTGTAATTCGTATAGTGTTTTAATGTAAATTTCATAAGGAGTATATTCTTTGCTTCCAAATCTAGAATTTTCCAAAATTTCTATAAGTTCATCTTTGAAGTCTCTTGATTCTAACCAAAACTTTTCAAACCATTCTCTTTTTGCGTATTCAGCCTGAGATCTCAAATGCCATGTGTTTAGTTCGCCATATCTTGTTAACCCAGCAGCAGTAAAATTAGAAGAACCTATAACAATTCTATCATCAAAAATATAGGCTTTTCCATGCAAAAATTTCTCAAATAACCTAATTTCAACATTTTTTCTTTTTAAAAATTCAATAAACAATTTTATTGTTTTATCTTGATCTCTTGTTAAATCAAAACCTTCAATTTCCCTTCTTATCACCTGTAAAAGAACATCCCCAAGAGTTTTCTCATTTTGTATTTCAGGAGTTTTACCAAGAAGAAGCCTGAACTTCTTAATACCATTTAAATTGTCTTTAATCATGGCAAAGGCCTGAATATTAAAGAAAGCAGTTGCTATGTCTAAGTTTGTATTTGGAGTTTCTCTTAAAACATTATTTAG
>JAHEPY010000013.1 GCA_019561565.1 Methanothermococcus sp. SCGC AD-155-M21 | reverse complement strand
AAAAAAAAGGGGAGTTAAGGGATTTTCCTATCTTTGCATCAGTATTTAAATATATTACTTGGTTTATTGCTGGATTAATTGCTATTTCATTATTATATAAGAATATTGGATCCTTGGTAATGTCCTTAGGTATTATTGGTGCTGCATTGACCTTTGCATTACAGAGGCCAATTATGAATTTTGCGGGATGGATAAACATAATAATAACAAGGCCCTTTAAAATCAACGATAGAATATCCATAAATAATATTGGAATGGGGGATGTTTATAAAATAGATACTATGCATATATATTTAAGGGAGGTTGTATTGGAGCCCACTGGTAGAAATCTAATAATACCCAATGCCTATATTCTAACAAATGCCATAACCAATTATACTAAGGGATCCCAGTATGTATGGGATAATGTTCGGGTGGCAATTACCTATGAAAGTAATATAGAAAAATCTAAGAAATTAATTTTTGAGGCCTGTGATGAGGTTGTAGGTACTACCATGAGAAGGTTGGCAGAAATTTGGAAGAATAAACCAAGAATGTTTGCAAAATCTAAAATTTTTGATAAACCTGTTATTAGAATGAATTTTTTGGAGAGAGGGGTTGAAATAAAGGTGAGATACTTAGTGGATGCCTATGAGTGGGCCGGCATAAAAACCAAGATCATAAATAAAATAATTGAAAAGATTGATAAGGAGGAGGATGTTGAAATAGCCTATCCTCATGTGGAGATAATACATAGAAATAAAGAGGGTATGCATCTTAAAAAATATGATGAAGATGATGCGGATAATTAAAATAAAAAATAAGTATTAATATTAAAATTTTTTATTAAATATTTATTAATTATTAAATTTATTGATTATATTAAATTTTTATAATTTTAAACTTTTTTATATTATTATTTTTATAATGTTATTTAAATTAGCCATAGGGAAATTATGGATTTTGAAAAATACGATGTTATTGTTGTTGGAGGAGGCCCAGCAGGTTGCATTACTGGAGAACATATAAAGAATCATAAGGTATTAATAATTGAAGAGCACAGTACCATAGGAGTTCCCCTGCAATGTGCTGGATTAATAAGTAAAAGGGGAGTAGAGGAATTAGGAAATCCCCAAGGTGTGGTAAATAAAATTAAGGGGGCATATATTTATTCAAAAAATAAAAATATAAAGATTGGAAATGAGGAGATTAGGGCCTATGTATTTGAGAGAAAGATTATGGATAAGGATATTGCAAAGAGAACTTCAAAAAAAGTTGATTTTTTATTAAAGGCCCATGGAAAATTAATCGAAACCTCAAATAACTTTAAAAAGAATAAAGGAGGAGTATGGAATAACCTAAATAATTTATTGAAGGAAAGTAAAGGTAATAACTACTCTCTATTGATTAACCATATGGGAGAAACTTACAGGGTAAATCCCAAGATTATTGTTGGGGCTGATGGCGTAAAATCCAGTATTGGAAGATCTGCCAGTATTCCAATGAATAGGGAGATATTATCAGGAGCCCAGATTGAGTTAATTAATGTGGATGTGGATGATGACTTTGTTTATGTATTCTTGGATAAATCCTACTGTAGGGACTTTTTTATATGGATTATCCCTATGGGAAAGGATAGAGCAAGGGTTGGGTTATGTGATAGTTCAAATGCCTACAATAAACTTATTAATTTTATAAACAACCATCCAATAGCCTCTCAGATGTTAAAAAACGCTATTCCTGTGGAATTCTCAGTTGGAGCCCTTCCCTTAGGATATCTAAAAAATACTGTAAAAGGAAATCTTCTTCTTGTTGGTGATGCAGCAGGCCAGGTAAAACCCATAAGTGGAGGAGGATTGTATTATGGAGCAAAAAGTGCTAAAATCTGTGGAAAAATAATAGATGAATATTTGATGGAGGATAAATATGATCTTAAATATTTAAAAAATTATGAAAGCCTATGGAAAAGGGAAATTGGGGGAGAAATTGATTTTGGAATTAAATTTAGAAGTATTTTAAAAAAAATGAATAATGATAACATAGATAAACTTTTGGAGTTTGTTATAGACAGTGAATTTATTGAACATATAGTTAAAAAGGGAGATATGGACAACCCTTCAAAGGTTTTAAGGGATATACTTAAGGGGTTCTTAGGAAATATATTTTAAAAGTAAAGAATAAATCATTTGCCATGCCATATCATATCCTTAAATATTACAGTAATAGAATAACTCCTATTATGAGAATATCCAATAACAGGGTAATAATGGAATTTATCATAACTATTTTTGTTCCAAGTTTTACTCCAAATAATGAAACATGTAGGGGTAGAGAGTGTTTTGCATACCTTGATGAGAGAGTTATTACATTTCCAATAACAAGACCTATTAATACCTCCTTACTATTTAAAATATTTTCATTTAATAGCCCTCCCGCCATAATAATGGCTCCCTGGACATTTATTACTTCTGTTAAGGCTATCAATCCAACATTTGGGTTTAAGTTAAGAATATTGGTTATTGGAGTTATTATGTTATTTAAGTGATTAAATACTCCCATATTGGATAAAAACATAACCAGAAACATGGTAATAAACATTATGGGTATTAATCTCTTTGAAAACTTTAAAGTACTGTATAAGGAGTTTTTTAAGTTTTTATTGGTATTCATATTATTTATCTGCAAATCCTCTGAATTATTATTATGGTTATTACTTTTTGAAATAATATTTAAATATACCATTCCAATAATAGTTTTTGCAAATGCCACCCCCAATCTAATAAAAAGAAATAATAAACCAGTTAAGCCCAATATTGGTATTACAATAGGCACAAAAAATGTAAAGGTATGGGATATTACAGAGGGGAAAGAATTTGCAAGAGAGGTAGCAATTACCTCTTTTTCACTTAATTTATTATTTTTTAAGCCCTCTGCCAATATGGAATATCCAACAGTTGGGCTAAATAAACATGTCAATATTGAAGACATGGAGAGGGTATTAATGTTTAAATGCTTTGTAATAGGCAGGATTATTTCTGAAACTCTTTTCATTATTCCTGTGTTTATTATATAATTCATAATAAACATGGATACTAATACAATTATTGATAATTTTAAAGTATAGGTTAGAGATGTTTTAAATGAGTATAATATTATATTATATATATCTGTAGAAGGCATGGGAATCTCCATTCTATATTTATATTTATTTTATATAGTTTTTATTAGTTCAACATTATATTTTAAACTTAACTTAACAATATATAATATAAACAATAATGTTATTAAGAACATAAAATACCGTATTTCTTTTAAAATAATTATAAAATAATAAAAATAAAATAATATAATGATAAAATAATATAAATTTATTAAAAAATTAAATTATTGGAATTATTAATAAATTGTATTATATACTACCTTAAGTAATATTATATACTATATATTATATAAATGTACTTATTAAATTTAAGGTTAAAATTTTTAAACTATATATTATTATCATTCCTATAAATGAGGAGGAGTATTATGAAAAAAGTCGAAGCCATACTAAGACAAGGTAGAATAGATATTGTTAAAAATGCACTTGCAGATGCTGGATATGTAGGTATGACAATTAGTGATGTAAAGGGTAGGGGAATACAAGGAGGAATCACTGAAAGATACCGTGGAAGAGAGTATGTTGTTGATATGCTACCCAAGGTAAAACTTGAAATTGTTGTTAAAGATTCTGATGTTGAGGAGGTTGTAAATATCATCTGTGAAAATGGAAAAACAGGGAATTATGGAGATGGTAAAATATTTATCATACCTGTAGAATCTGTTATAAGAGTTAGGACTAGAGAAAAAGACGAAGATGCCATTTAATAATTTATTTATTTTTAAAATTATTTAAAAATTAAAAAAAGTGATGGCAATGGAAATAGACACTGGAAGTATATTAATATTAATAGGTTTATTGTTAATATTATTTGAGGCTGTTACCCCTGGACTTTATCTTCCAGCAGTTGGTATATCTCTAACTATATATGGTATAATGCTATCCTATAATCCATCATTGGCATTTCCCTTTGCCATATTATCAGGCATACTAACCATTGTTCTTATGCATTACTTAGTATATAGTGTTGGCAAAGACATAAAAATAGGGGCTGAAAGATATATTGGAAGAGTTATTACACTAAGTGAGGATTTAAATGAACAGGGTTATGGGCTAATTACTATTGACAGTGAAAAATGGCATGTTAAGGGGAATGAACCTTTAAAAAAAGGGGACAGGGTTAAAATAGTTGGAATAGAAGGAGTAAGTTTAATCATAGAAAAGGTAAAGCAATAATAAATGAAAAATAATAATATAATTAAATAACAATTAGTAATAAAAAAATAATAAATAAAAAATAATATAAAAAAATATTTATTAAATTTATTTATTTTTCAATAGGTTTTTAGCAACATCCAATATATTTTCAGATATAATATACTTTGTATTATCTTTAAATACAGTATTTGTTACCTCAAGGGCTTTATATAACTGAGCCTCATTTTTAAAGTAGTGTTGGGCTGCATCAGCAACGATTTTTATAGCCTTGGCCTGTCCTTCAGCCTCTATTCTTAAACTTTCTGCTATACCTTCGGCTTTCAATATTTTGCTTTGTTTTTCTCCCTCGGCTTCAAGTATTGCTGCTCTTTTTAATCTTTCTGCCTTCATCTGCTGAGTCATGGCATTTTTTATATCTTGAGGAGGCTCTATTTCCCTAAGTTCTACCTTTTCAACCTTTACTCCCCAAGAATCAGTATCCATATCAAGGCTTTCCAATAACTTGGAGTTTATATATTCCCTTCTATTTAATACCTCATCCAACTCCATACTACCTATCATGGCCCTTAGTGTTGTCTGAGCAAGATTTATTATGGCATATTCATAATTTTGAACTTCCAACAATGCCCTTTTTACATCTATAACCCTATGATAAACAACAGCATCTATGGAAACTGCAGCATTATCCCTTGTAATCATCTCTTGTGGGGGTATATCAATAACCTTTGTTCTCATATCCACTATTACAGGAGTTTCTATAAGTGGAATTAATATATTTATTCCAGGTGTTAATAATCTTGATACCTTACCTAATCTAAATACAATTCCAGATTCATACTGGTTTATTATTACTATTGACTTAATAATTATATATAGGGATAGTAACCCAATTATAAACCAAAACCATTCCATAATATCCCCTCTAAATAATTTAAAATTTTAACTTATTTTTTAATTTATTATTTTTATATTTTTAATTATTTCATTTTAATTATTATTTATTTTTATTTTTAATTAATTTTTATATTTATGTAATAGTTGTAATTAATAGTATATATATTATATTGTAGATTTTTATTTTTTAATTAAAAAAGTTTAAATATATCCTAAGGCATTTCTTTTATAGCATAATTTTATACTAATCTATGACTATATTTTTTTATTAAATTTACATTAAAATATAAAAGGTGAGATATTATGTTAAATAAACCAGTAGTGGAGATTGCAACAAGGGATCCCTTTACAATTACCCCTGATGCTACAATATCCAAGGCAATAGGTATAATGGAAAAACACCACTTTCACAATTTAATAGTTCTGGACAATGAAGATATATACTTAGTAACCATGCATGATTTACTCTTAGCCTCTTCAGTAAATGAAAGTGTTGAAACACTAATGTTTAAACCCCATTGCATAAATCAGAATACTCCAGTAATGGATGCAGTATGTGAAATAATAGAGAGTGGCCAAAGGGCAGCCCCAATAGTGGATGATAATGGAAAGTTAGTTGGTATTGTAACAGATTACGATATAATGAAAACAGCAGGTAATTCTGAATTATTAAAAGAGGTTAAAATAACCAAAACAATGACAAGGAACCCAATTACAATTGGCATAGATGACAGCATAGGTAAGGCCAGGAGTTTAATGAGAAAATACAATATTGGTAGATTGATAGTATTGGATAGAGAGGGCAATCCTACAGGAATAGTTACTGAGGATGATATTTTAAAAAAGGTATATAAACCTAAAAAAAGAATGACCCTTGGAGAGGTAGTTGGAGAAAAAGTTCCAAGAATGTCCCAGCCAATATCCACTATAATGAATACTCCACTAATAACCATAGAAATAGATTCCACTGTTGCCGATGTGGCTAAACTCATGGAGAAATATGATATTAGAGGAGTGCCAGTGGTTAAAAAGGGTACATTAAGGGGCATTGTTACAAGAATAGATATAATGAAATATATAATGGAACTAAGAAGGGAATCTGTAATTGAAGTGGAGATTCATGGCGAATTTGACGAGGACATGAGGGAATTGGCTGAGAGAATATTAATGACAGAGATTAAAAAAATAGTTAAGCATTCAAAAAGGATTCACTGGATAAGAATATCCATAAAAAAGGAACATGATAAGGGAGGAGATGTATCCTACTATGATGTTAAAGTATATGTAAAGACCCCAAGAAAACTTTATGTGGGAGAAGGAAAGCCCAAGTTATCAGCCACTAAAAGAATAGATATGGATGGAGAGGATATGATATTAATCTCAGAAAAGCAGAGATGGGACTTTATAGAGGTATTAAAGGATGCATTAGATTCAGTTTTAAAACAGATTGAGGTAGATAAGGAAAAAAGACATCCTAAGAACATTAAAAAGACATTGGAATAAAAAATAAAAAAATTAATTAATTTATTTTTTTAATATTTTTTTACTTTAATATTTTTTTTATTTTAATATTTTTTATTTAATTAATTCTACAGTTCCCACTCTAAATAGGGCCTTAATAGGAATACCATCTATTTCTTCAATTCCACTTTTATCAATTACAACAATGGCCCCCTTTGGGTTTCCAATATTTTTTATATAATTTATAGTTTCTCTCATTGTATTTCCTGAGGTCATTACATCATCCACAATAACTATATTCTTATTTTCCATATCCTGATAATTATGTCCAACAAACCCAGTTTTACTACTTCCATGGAGATGCTTTTTAGGAATATATATGGAAAAATTCTTATCCAATTCCTCTGATATTAGGGTTGCCAAGGGAACTCCTCCAGTTGATATTCCAAGAATAACATCAAAATCTATATTATTTAGCATATCACACATAATTGAGGTAATATTTTTCAATCTCTTTGAGGAGGTTTTGATATTATCCCAATTTACAAATATGTCTGTCCTACTCTCTATTTTGCTAATTTTTTCTTCAGGCTCCTTTAGAAGTTTTTCCCCATTTAATACTAAATAAAGGGCAGTATCTACTGATATGTTTAATTCTTCTGCAATATCCACAGTTGAAAGCCCAGCATCTCTCAATTTAAGTGCCGTTGTTATAAGGCTCTTTTTCATATTACCACCAGAGGGTATATTTTTTTAATTGTTTATTTTTATTTTTTTTATTGCAATGTACTACTATATTTTAATAATTATTATATTAGTTTTATTATACTTGGTTTTATTAAAAATTAATTATTAATATGTAAATAAAATTTTATTTTAACAATTCAATAATTTTACTTTCAATTTCTTCCTTGGGTTTATTGGTAATATTTGCCAGGCCTTCAGCAAAAATTACAGCATATTTAAGAACATACTTCTTCTTTTGCTCCTCTTCTTTTTCCCTTCTTATCTTAGAGAGGTATTTTTCAAGTCCCCTTGCACATATCATTAAACCCTGCCTAATTTCATGGAATATCTCTTCATTCTCCTCGGCACTACAGGCTATGGCCTGTTTTCCTGCTGAAGTATAGGGTATATGTGTAGATATTAAATTTACAAATACTGTTAATGGAACATCCTCCTCATTTTTAAGGCCATATCTTCTCCAATTTACACTTTTAACAGCATTAGTTATACCACAACCTGAGGTATCAAATAATAATGGCACATGGTTTGCAAATCTCATTATCTCCATTTTTTTTACACTATCGTATATTTTTCCAGCATTTCCCCCATAGGCCAAACCAACTTCCACTGCAAAGGGTATTCCTCCCTTATATGTTTTTGGTTTTCTAGTAATTGTCATTACAAAGTTAGGTTCAAGGGTTTTTAATGACTTTTCAATATTTTCCTCACTTATTGGCCTTAAACCTATTGTAGGGGGAGCCATAAAATCCATATCTTGAAGTACCCTTACAATTAACTCTGCATCACCCCAACCCATTTTCTTAGGATTCTTCTTTAATAGATCTGTTATTTCCTTATTGAATCCTTCCAATTCTTCATTGGATATCATTCCCATATCTATGAGGGAATCTACAAACTCACTGGGTTTCTTGGCGATGTTTCTAAGTTTTCTCTTAAAATCCTCCATTATTGCTGCATTTAAATAATTCTTTTCTGCAAATTCTATAAAGTTTTCAGGTTTCTTTTTAAAATGCTTCTTAATTTCCTTTAAGGTTTCATCATCTATTTTATTTATTAAATAATCCATTATTAAATACTTTAAATAATATATTTTTAATTGGTATAAACTATCTGGAAGGGTATTTATTATTTCCCTTATTTCCGCAATTTCCTTTTTATCCAAGTACTGGGCGTATTTACCAATATAATCTTCAATTTTTATGTTTAAATAACAATTAACTACTATATCCCAAAAGGTACTGCCCCTATAGTTTTCCAATAATTTATCCCTTAATATGTATTCCCTAAGTTCTTTAATTCTCTTTAAAGTCATTCTTGATAATTCATTTGTTAGCATACTTGAAATTTTTATGGATTCTGTTCTTCGTGAAATATATAATAACTCATCAGGAGTTAAGCCATAGGGATGGGGTCTTACCTCTTCAGGCCTTTCTGGAATATCTTCAACAGTTCTATGAAAAACCACAGTTTCCTCAGGATCTATAAGGGTTATTTCAGCATGAGGGGTGGATAAACTTATTCTCCTTAAATATTCATAGGGTCCCTGCTCCCGCCTACTATAGGTAACTTCTTTAAACTCCCCTTCAACCTTTGTACCTCTCCAAGAGCCCTTTATTATTTTATGAGATATAATATCTCCTTCATTTTTTTCAATACTCATTTTTATTTCCATTATATGAATATCTCCATCTCCTGTTGATGTTGTTATTTTTAAAGGCTTTCCTGTTGTTATTTGGGCAAATAAAAGCACTCCTGCAGCCCCAATACCCTGTTGGCCCCTTGATTGGACAAGTCTATGCATCTTTGAACCAGCGAGCATTTTACCAAATACCTTTGGAATAAATTCTGGAGGGATACCTGGTCCATTGTCTTCAATAACAACACTATAGTGGTCGGCTCCAAGTTTTTTTATTTCAACAACAATATCTGGCAATATCTCCCCTTCTTCACAGGCATCAAGGGAGTTTGTTACCAATTCGTGGATTATTGTAGTCATACTTCTTAATTTACCACTGTATCCAAGCATGTGCCTATTTTTCCTAAAAAACTCAGAAATTGAATGTTCTTTAAATTCATCAAATATAACATCTTCAGACATAATTACACCTTTAAATTAAAATTTTTTAAAATTTTAAATTAATATTTTAAATTTATTATTTTTTTAATAATATAGTGTAAAACATAAAAATATTGCCAATTTACATTATTATTTTATTTGAACATAATATAAATATAAAAAACTCCTATATAAATATTAAAAAATTAGGATTATGAAATTTGATGGAAAATAAAATTAATAATAAAAAATAATTATCATTAAAAATATTTATAATTAAAATAATCATTAAAAAAATAATTAAGTATTATTAAAAATAATAATCTAAAATAAAATTAAAAATAATAAGATTTAATAATTAATCTCTTACTTTCCCAGTTTTTTATTTGCTCTAATACTTGGCCTTACTTTTTCAGCACCTTTACCTTTATTTCTTAATCCTCTGCCTTTTTTACCTGCTGAGGTTAGACCTCTAAATGCCCTACCCTTATGGGTTCCACTGCATAACCAATTATACTTTGGATCCTTTTTAATTGAAGGATGATTTGGATCTACCAATATTACCTCATACCATTTTCCCTTTCCATCCTCGCCTACCCAATAGGAATTTAATACCTCCATATTGGGATATTTCTTTGAGGCTCTCTCTTCGGCTATTCTTTGGATTGATTTAGCCATTGTAATCTTCTTTACCCCTAAGGTAGCAGGCTTTTTGGAACCTGTTGGTCTTGGTTTTCTCTGCCCTCCCCTTCTAACCTTAACTCTAACTACAATAATGCCTTGTTTTGCCTTATATCCTAATTTTCTGGCTTTATCTATTCTTGTAGGTTTTTCAATCCTTACAACTGCAGGCTCCTTTCTCCATTCCTGCATTCTTGACCATAACAATTCCTTAACATAGGTTTTTTTTGGAGTTTTCCAGGCCTCTTTAACATACTTATACATGCTCATAGTATCTCCTTTTTCATTTTTTTGCTTTATTTTTTCTCTAAAAAATTTTTTTATTATTTTAATCTCTGCAATCACTGTTTATGGGTTCAGCCCTTGGCCACATGCCCTACGGGTTTTATGCCCGTCTCTGATACACACTGTATAAAAATACCTAATAGGGTTTCCCTACATAGTATATTAATTTAACGGTTATATTTATATATGCTGTTTATATTTATATCAATAATAAAATATTTAATAATTATGGGTGTAAAAAAACATAAATTTATATAATGCAATACTAATATTTAAATATAATATAATTATTATTTAATAAATTCCTATTTATTATTTATTTGGTGAGATACTATGGATAATCAATATGACTATGAGTTATTATTAAAAAGAGCCATTAGCCAACTTCCAGAGGAGGTATTTAAGGACGTAAGATTTGAAGTTCCCCCTGCAGAGAGTTTTGTAGAGGGTAATAGAACTGTAATAAAAAATTTCAGAGATATTGCAAAGGTTATAAACAGGGATATCCAATTCTTTGCAAAGTATGTAATGAAGGAGTTAGGTACAGCAGGAGATGTTGAGGGCCAGAGATTATTACTCCAAGGTAAGTTTGGAAATTATATTATAAACAGTAAAATTAAAAATTTTGTGGAAGAATATGTATTATGTCCAGAATGTGGAAAACCAGATACTAAGATTATTAAAGAGGGCAGGATCCACTTCCTTAAGTGTATGGCCTGTGGAGCCATGAAGCCCATTAGATTGATTTAATGGTTAATTATATTAAATTTATTAAATTATAAATTATATTTTATTATATTAATTATATTAAATTTTTTTTAATTAAATAGTAAAATGCTTTTTTAAGTTTTTCTTTTTCTAATTTATTTTTTATTTAAATTAAATTTTAATTATTTCTATTTTTTATTTTTTATAATTATTTAAATGTATTAGGTGAGGATATAATGAAAGGCTTTTGCTATAGATGTGGATATGAGGGAGAATTATTGGAGGGCCTATGTAAGGTATGCTATGCCCAAGTAAATCCATTATTTCAAATTCCTGATGAAGTAAAGATTGAAGTATGCCATATGTGTGGTTCCTATAAGAGAGGAAAAAAAACCTGGCAGGATCCCAATGGAAGGGATTTATATGATATATTAGATGAAATAGCCTATTATGCTACAAAGGATAACATAAAAAGAGCCCATAAAAATATAGAGGTTGAAATAATACCTCAAGAACCAAAGCAACTTCCAGGGGGTAAAAAATCCAGGGTAGAGATTCCAGTAAAAATAATAGGCACTGGAAAACTTCCAGGAGAGGATATTGAGAGAACCATGGAACGGGATATTACAGTATATTTAACAATGGTCCAATGTCCAAGATGCTCAAGATATATGTCAAATTACTATGAGGCCACAGTGCAAGTTAGGGCCATGAATAGATTCCTTACTGAGGATGAAAGAAAGGAGTTAGATGATTTTGTAAGGGGAGAAGTTGAAAAGCGATTAAAAAAGGATAGGATGGCATTTATATCTAAATTTATACCTCAAAAAGAGGGATTGGATTATCAAATTGGATCTATGGGAGGGGCAAGGAACATTGTCTCAGCCATAAAATCCAAATATGGGGGCAAAGTAAATGAAACTGCAAAATTAGTTGGCGTTGAAAAGGATACTGGAAAGAACCAATACAGAATAACCATAGTAATTAGAATGCCTGAGTATAAGATAGGGGATATTGTAGAGTATAATAATAAACCCTATAGGGTAGTTTCCATAAGTGAAAATAAACTTTATTTAGAGGGTTTAACAGGTAAAAGGGAAAAAATATCTTTACAATGGAATGTTGTAGAAAAGAATACTAAACTATTAAGTAAGGAAAAGGAATGTTCCACTGCCACAGTGATATCCCTATCTCCAAAAACAATAATTGCCATGGATAATGAGAATTATGAGATATATGAGTATGATAATGTATTTCAGGATATTAAGGAAGGAGATATTTTAAGGACATTTAAATACAATAATGTTGATTATGTGGTAAATATTATTAATGATTTTAATAATAAAGATGATAAAAATAATAAGAATGATGAAGATAAAGATAATATAGATAATAAATAGATTTTAATAAACCATCTAAGAAAAAGACCCATAAAAACAAAGGTGAAAACATTAGAGATATTATTTTAAAATACCTACTTCAAAACTCTGTTAGATACAAGGGAAAGCCAAATCCAAAGGCAGTGATTGGAAAAATACTGGCAGAGAACCCTGATTTAAGGAGTAATGCTAAGGAAATATCTAAAATAGCAATGGAACTATCCAAGGAAGTTGGGGCAATGCCCTTAAGTGAGCAGCAAAAAAAGTTAGAGGAGATTGCTCCAGATTTTGAATCCACAGTTAAGGTAAGGAAAAAAAAAGGAACTTATGCTAAAAAATGTAGGGGATAAGGTTGTAATGAGATTTGCGCCAAATCCCTCTGGGCCATTGCATATTGGACACAGTAGGGCCGTGGTTTTAAATGATTATTTTGTAAAAAAGTATGGGGGAAAATTAATATTAAGACTGGAGGACACAGATCCAAAGAGGGTTCTCCCAGAGGCCTACGACATGATAAAGGAGGATTTAGAATGGCTTGGCATAAAAATAGATGATACTGTAATACAATCAGATAGAATGGAAATATATTATAAGTATGGTAAAAAATTAATTGAAATGGGGAATGCCTACTTATGCCAATGTGATCCTGAGGGATTTAGAGAACTTAAAAATAAGGGAATACCCTGCAAATGTAGAGATAACTCCATAGAGGCAAACTTGGAACTATGGGAAAAGATGCTAAACAACCAATTAGAGGGTACCTGTGTTGTTAGATTAAAGACAGATATAAAACATAAAAACCCATCAATAAGGGATTTTCCCATATTTAGAATTGAAACAACTCCTCATCCAAGGACAGGAGATAAATACATAGTATATCCTTTAATGAACTTTTCTGTACCTATTGATGATCATCTTCTGGGAATGAGCCATGTATTAAGGGGTAAGGATCATATTGTGAATACTGAAAAACAGAAATACATATTTGATTATTTTAAATGGAAAATGCCTGAATATATCCATTATGGTATTTTAAAGATAGAGGGTCCCATATTAAGTACTTCAAAAATCCACGAGGGCATATTAAAGGGAACCTATGATGGATGGGATGATCCTCAATTGGGTACCCTCAGAGCCCTAAAAAGAAGAGGGATAAGGCCCGAGGCCATATATAAATCAATGATGGATATTGGCATAAAGCAGGCTGATGTTAAGTTTTCCTGGGAAAACCTGTATGCTGCAAATAAGGATATAATTGATAGGGATGCAAAAAGATTCTTTTTTGTATGGGATCCTAAGGTATTAAATATAGAAGGGGCTGAGTTAAGGACTTTAAATTTAAGAATGCATCCTGATAGAGACCTTGGTACAAGGGAACTTATATTTGATGGTACTTTATATGTTTCAGATAACTTGGAAGTTGGAAAAATGTACAGATTAATGGAATTATTCAATATAGTTGTAGAGGATGTAGATGGGGATGTAATATATGCAAAGTACCATAGTGAGGATTTCAAAATATTAAAGGAAAATAGGGGCAAAATTATTCACTGGATACCTGTTAAGGATGCAATAAAGACCAAGGTAATTTGTCCTAATGGAAAGAAATATGAAGGATTTACAGAGAAAGACTTTAAAAAAGTAAATGTTGATGAAATCGTCCAATTTGAAAGATTTGGATTTGTAAGAGTAGATAATAAAGATAATAGTAATAAAAACTTAGAAATAACATGTTATTTTGCTCATAAGTAAATAACCTTTGAAAATTATTTATATTTAATAAAAAATCTTAATTCTTATAAAAGTAATTTTAAATATTAATTAAAAATAAATTAAAAAAATAAAAAATTAAAAAGAATAATGGGATATAGGAAATAAAAAAATTAATATAAAATTATACAGTATTAAAAAATTTATTTATGCTAAATAATAGCCCTGTCAAGGATTCTGCATGCTCTCCCAGTGCTTAGGAGCATTTAAAGAGGGTAATCATTGAATTTCTAATTTTTATATTTTTACTCCCTTTTTAAGTGCTTTAAAATCTTAAGATTTTATTATTTCATTTTTTATATTATATTTCATTTTTAATTATAAATTTTTATTAGTTTTTTATTTTTTTTAAATAATTATATTATTTTTTATTTTTATAATAATAAATTACTTTTAGGAATTCCTAATGAGAAATAAGGTATTTATTTTTATATAAATAATTTTATTTAAAACTATGAATAATACCTAATTAAAGGAGATATTATGATAAATATTAAGGATGAGATAGGAGTATTAGGTATAGATGATGGGCCATTTAATAAAAATACCAATGAAGTACTTTTAATTGGCACTTACTTTAGAGGTAATAAAATAATAGATGGCATCTATTTTAAAAGAATTACAAGGGATGGAATGGATTCAACAGAAAAGATTATAGAAATTGCCAAAGGGAAACATAGAGGAAAAATAAATGCCATATTCTTAGATGGCATAACCTTTGGAGGGTTCAATATAGCAAATATCTATGAAATATATCATAAAACAGATATTCCTGTTGTAGTTGTAATGAGAAAGATGCCAAACTTTCAAAGAATAGAGGATGCCTTAAAAAAACATTTTAAAGATTATGAAGTTAGAATATCCCTAATAAAATCCCTGCCAAAACCTGAAAGACTTAATAACATCTATGTTCAATATATTGGAATAAAAAAAGAGATTCTTAAATTAATTATTAAAAAAACAATATTAAAAATAATATTCCAGAGTTTTTAAGAATATGCCAAGGTATTAGGAAGAGTTTTTATGTATTTGTAGAATATTTTTTAATTTTTTTTTTTTTTTTTTTATTTTTTTTTTTTCAGATTCATAAAGTGCTGCCTGTAATCCATGGAATTTAACCATCCCTACTATTTCCCTCTGATCCATATCCTTATCCTCAAAGGATACAAGATCCTTACTGTATAGTGCATAGGGACTTTCCCTTCCAACTACCCTAATGGAACCTGCATATAATTTTAGAATAACCTTTCCACAGACTCTTTCCTGTGTTTTATCAATAAATCCATCTAAATCCTCCCTTAGTGGCTCATGCCAAAGGCCCCTATAAATTAAATCTGCATAGGTGGAATCCACTAACTCCTTAAACTTTAATTCCTCTCTTGTTAATACCAACTGCTCTAAGGCCTTATGTGCCTTAATTAACATCACTGCCCCAGGGCATTCATAATTTTCCCTTGATTTTAAGCCCAATATTCTATCTTCAATAATATCTATTCTACCGACGCCATTTCTTCCTGCTAATTTATTAGATTCCCTTATAATATCAACGGCATTTAATTTATTCCCATTTATTTTTATAGGCACTCCCTTTTCAAACTCTATTTCCACATATTCTTCTTCTACACATTCCTTTGGATTTTTGGTCCATGCAAATACCTCTTCAGAGGGCTCATACATTGGATCCTCCAAAGGACCTCCTTCAATACTTCTTCCCCAAAGATTCTCATCTATACTGTATTTTTTACTTTCTACAGGTACAGGTATGTTATGTTTTTTTGGCATATTCTATCTCTTCATTTCTTGTTAAATTTAAATCCCTGATAGGTGCAATTATCTTCATATCTGGTGCCTTTGCCAATATTATGGTTTCAAACCTAAATTGGTCATTTCCCTTTCCTGTACAACCATGGGCTATAGCCTCGGCATTTAATTCCCTGGCCAATTGAACTAATTTTAGGGCAATTAATGGCCTTGCCAAGGATGTTGATAATGGATATCCCTCATAGACTGCATTTGACTTTATGGCTCTGAATATATACTCCTTTGCAAATTCCTCCTTGGCATCTATGGTATGGTGTCTATAGACGCCATATTTTTTAGCCTTCTCCTCAGGCTCCCTTATCTCCTAACATCCACACATAGGGTAACAACATTATAACCGTACTCTTCCTCCAATAATTTTAAACAGCAACTTGTATCTAAGCCTCCAGAGTATGCCAAAACTGCTATTTTTTCTTTTGTCATGTTATCACCTTGTTATAGTTATTTTTAAAATCCATGAATGAATAAAATTTTATTATTTTAATTATTTTTTATTTTAATATTTTTATTATTTTTATTTTAAATCTTATCTAATTCTCTCCACATGGGATTTAATTCTATCTATGTTCCTTTTTAATATATTATCTATTTCTGGATAAATATCATCATCTAAGGAACTTACCAATACTGCAGGGTTATTTATCTCGCCCATGAATTCCTTGGCATCCTTTTTATGGAATAATATACCCTCATAATACTTTAAGTTGGGCAAAACATAAAGTACTCCATCTAACTCCTTTATTTCATTACAGGAATCTAAGATGGTATCTATTGTTAAGGTCATGGTTCCAGAGGTCTTTGAAACCCTTGAGGATCTGAAGGTATTAAGTAATCCCCGTTTTTTACCAACATTTAGCCTTTCCAATGAATTATCTATTTCAAAAATATCCATATCATAGGTATATTTGGGATTCTCAACTATAAGTACCTCTGGATCAAAGTTGGATATAACTTCAGGAGATATGCCCCCTATTCCTGTTATATCTATAATTAAATCAGGGTTTAATCTCTTATTTCTCAATGATAGGTTAAAGGTATTATAATCCATAAATGTGATTTTTTTGTTGGTTATAATATCCTTTAAATGAGGGTATATATCTACCAATATTACCTCGTTGGCATCCTTTACAAGGGTATGGGCCATATGGTTTCCACACAAGTATGCCCCAAATATTATAACCTGTTCAAACTCCTGGCCCTCTAAAAAATACTTTACAGCATTTGCCTTTTCCTCTACAATATGATATATTATATCTACAATTTTTGTTTTAGATTCTAGGGTTTTTACAGTTTCAGTTATACCACATTTCATAATATCACCTAATTAAATAACTCCTATTCTTTTTAAGGCCCCTATTAATTCATCCTTTACACTATCCTCAATATTTTTTTTATGGATTACAGATGGAGGAGAAATATATCCTGTTAATATTCTTCCCTTATTATCCATAATAAGCAGCATGGAACCTGAGCCAGGAATTCCTAACCTTCCCCTTGCTATAATAATATCAGCATTGGAGGTATCTACAGCCATAAGCCCCTTGGATAATGCAGGCATTCTTGTTAGGTCTGAAACCTCAGTGGGAATATTTATTTTAAATATTTTTATTTCAGATCTATTACTATCATTATAAACTCTCTCCAATAATATGTCTTTTAAAATTTGGAATTTTTTTAAGTTATTAGTGGCTATAACTATGTTCTTTGCATTTAGAATATACTCTTTAATTAAATCCACTTCCTCTTTTTTATCCCCTTTTCTTATTCCTTTATAGGATTCAAGATAGGCATTTAATATATTATTTTCAAAAATATTTTTATTATTTATATATATACTGTCTTTATTATCTTTATTATTATTTTTATTGTTCTTATTATTATTGTGGTTATTATTATTGTTATTTTTATTATCAATGTTATTATTTCCCTTATCATTTCCAATTTTATTTCCATTGCCAATTTTATTGTTAATTTCCATAATTTCCCAATAAAAACCTTTATTAAATTCCATTACTCACTTTTATATTCATTAACATACTTTACTTTTTTAAGCCATGTCAATTGATTTTTATGAAGTTCCCTTATATCCATTAAACCCAATCTAAGCATTGCCAACCTACTTAATCCTATACCCCAGGCCAAAACTGGTTTTTTTATACTCAATGGTTCAAGAACCTCAGGCCTAAACATTCCAGCCCCGAGAATTTCAAGCCATCCTTTTCCCTCCAAATAAACCTCAGCCTCTAATGAGGGCTCTGTAAATGGAAAATAGGCAGGCCTTACTCTAATTTTATCAAACCCTAATCTCTTTAAAAATTCCACTAAAACCCCTATAAGATTATCAAAATTAACATTTTCATCCATAATTATGCCCTCACACTGATAAAACTCAGGTAAGTGCTTATAATCTATGGATTCATTTCTAAATACCCTATCTATACAAAATACTTTATGAGGTTTATTTTTCTCATCATTGGAAAGGGATGCTAAATATTTTATTGAGGATACTGTAGTATGGGTTCTTAAAACCATTCTTTCAGATATTTCTTTTTTAAATTCATAATTCCATCCTTTGGATATTTTTTTTCCATCTACAACCCCTCTCTCATGAATATCTTTAACCTTTTTAAAGAGATCCTTTGGAACCTCTCCACTATTGGGATATTTTAAAAAGAATGTGTCCTGCATATCCCTTGCAGGATGATCCTGAGGTTCAAATAGTACATCAAAATTCCAAAACTCACTTTCAACTATGGGACTTTTTACCTCCTTAAATCCCATACCTATTAATATCTCCTTTACCTCATAGATTACCCTTGTCATAGGATGATACTTTGCAGGATATACCTCCTCAGTGGGAATACTTACATCATAGGGCCTAATATGGTATTCCCTCCATTTTCCATCGACAATATGTTCCCTAGTTAATTGGGATATTTCCTCCTTTATTTCTATGGGATTTTTTATAAACTCCTTACCCTTTTTGGTTAATTTAATGGATCTATCTGTTATTTCCTCAATTTCAATAAGGCCCCTTTTCTTTAATAGGTTTATTATCTTAGGATTATATTTCTCTATATTGGCATCTGTCTTTATTTTTTTAAGGGTTTCTTCCTCCTCATCCTTATAATCCAAGTTATCAAAATATATAATTCCCTTTTCAATCTTGGCAATATTCTTTCTTTTTAAATGGCCCAGTGCAGGATTTATTTCAGATTTATCCAATATACTGCCAATATCCTTTATTGATATACTGTTGGTATTTCTTTCCTTTAAGTAATTTGATATTCTCCTTTCAGGAAGTCCTTTATTTAGTGCATCCTCTCCCCTTTTACTTAATCTAACATGCTTTTTTTTCTTTTCTACAATATCCACTAATTCCTTACCTGATAACCATAAGGCTGTTCTCATAACCTTGGTTTCTGAGTTCATAAGTTCATTTTTAGATAATTCACTAACAGGCATCTCCTCTCTTTTACTATCCTGGAATATCTTTAAAAGTTTTTTTTCATCAATATGTAATTCCATGGTATCACTTTTTTAATTTTTAAGTGTAAAATTTATAAAAAATATATTATTAATATTTTATAAAAATATTTAAAAAAATAGAATATAATTAAAAATAATTATTCTTAAATGTTATTTATATTCGATATAAAAATATTAAAATTAAATATAAATTTAATTAATATTAATTAGGATTTTTTCTTTTATTATTTTATTTGGTTTTTCTTATTCTGTTTTATCCTCTATTACTTTAATCCATTCATGGGATTTTATTTTTTCAATCCATTTTTTAACTTCTGAATTATTTTTTATAGAAGTATAAACTTCCTCAATAGTTTTTAGATTTTCTTCTTCTAATTTTTTAAGTTCTTTCTCTTCATCTTTTGTTATATTTCCTTCTAATTGTTTTTTCCAATACAATTCCCCCCATCTATCATAGTTTATTGGTTTAAGAAGTTTTGAAATTGTTTCCAATAGGTACTCCTTTGGCTCTGGATATAAACCATCTTCTGAGAATTTTTCTTTGAAGTAAAGTTCATAAACTAAACAATCTGCAATTTGATTATTAAAAAACTCAATTACTTCTTTTAGTTTTTCTCTTCTTTCTTCTGTGGCATTGAGGAAGAGGAGGTAGTCAGTTAAATGTAAAATTTTACCATCAATTAATTTAATAGGTAAATTTTTAGTAGGAGTATAATATAATTCAATTTGTTCTCCTTTCAATTTACCTGATCTTTTAAGATAGTAATATATAAGTTGGGAATTTAGAGTAATTAAAAGGCGTTTTAATTCTATTGGTTTATTTCTCTTTGATGTGATAAAATAAACATCGGCACTGGCATAAAACGGGAAAGGGACAAAAGAAAAACTATTCATTTTACTTCTCTGAGGGCATACTATTTTAGGAGAAATAAAAATATCTTCATCGCGGCTCCTGTGAAGTAAATACCATTTTCTTTTTCCATTTTTAAACTCTCTTCGATTAATTAACTTGTCTTTATATTTGGATAAATGCCTTATGATCTTTGGAATTTCACTCTCTTTTATCTCTGTGTTTAAATAAATTAAATATTTCTTTCTGTCTTCTAATTCTAAATAATACCTTCTAATTTCAGAATTTTTAAACCATCTTTTTAAAAATTTCCTTTCTTTTTTATCTTTTAATATGGGAAGTAAGGTTTCATCATCTACTGATTCTTGTAATACAAAAATTCCTTTAGAGTTTTTTGATTTATTTTCCCTATCTGCACCAGTAATTATACCTTGATTAACATCAAATATTGTTTCCAATTTCGTTGAAACCCTTTCTATATATGTTATAACATCATCTGGAAATGCTAATCTATTTTCCTCTAATCTAACCTCTTTATAGTTAAATTCTTTCGTTGTTTTGGTTTTAGGATATTTAATTCTGAGCATACCTTTATAATCTATAGGCTTTTTCTTTTGGACAAATATTATAGAAAAATTAGTACCTGGCTTACCTGGAAATGGATTTACATCTTCAAAATCAACAATTTCAATTAAAGTATTTTCTGAAAAAATATATTTTCTTATTTTTTTAGAATAATCGGCCGTTATCCAATACCTTGGAATTATTAAAGAAAGATAAGCCTTTTCTCTAATTAGATTTATAGATTGCATAACAAAGAAATAAGCAAGATTGGACCTTCCTTCCCATATCGATGGATTTAATTTTTGAATGTAATTAAACAGTTCTTTATTTCCTTTCTCTCCCAAGTAAGGCGGATTCCCAACAATAACATCAAACCCTTCCCTCTCTAAAAATACCTCTGGAAACTCAAAGATCCAATGGAAGGTTTTTATTTTCTTTAAATCTTCTAAATCAATTTTATACTCCTCTGCGAATTTTTCATCTAATCTCTGATTAAAAATCTCTGTAATATCCCTTAATAATTCATTTAAAGGAATTGCATATTTGGAATTTAAAGAAGCAATAAGGATAGTTATTAATTTTTCCTTTACCTCTAAAATCCTTTTAAAATCCTCCCATTTAATTTCATTCTTTGAAAGAATTTTATTTAATTCTTCAATTTCCTTTAAAATATCCCCTTCCATATCAAGGGATTTTGCTATTTTTTCAAGGTATGGTTTTAACTCCTTAACTACATTTATCTTATCAGTAATATGATCTACTTTTCCTCCCCCTAAAAACATATCAAGTTTAATTTGATTACCTCCCTCCTCCTTCTTAAGATCCACATATCCAATAAGAGAATTCCCCACTCTAAGATTAAAATGTACATTAGGAAACCTAATAAATAGGTCCTTTTCCTTTCCAACTTTAAAATGTTTAGCAAGGGTTAAAAACAATCTTGCCTTTGCCACCTTTATTGCAGATGGGTTTATATCCACCCCATAGATATTCTTTGAGAGGATTATAAAAAACTTTACCAATAATTGAAATTCATCCTCATTTTTAATAGTAATAAGATTTATTTTCTCAATATTTCCCTTTTCATCTGTTGTAGTAATATTAAGTTCCTTTATTTTAATTTTCTTTTTCTTATCCCTACCCTTTGCTTTACGCCATATTTTTTTATATATGCCTAAAAGGGTATTTATTGCACTTTCAAGAAAGTGGGCAGATCCTACTGCAGGATCAAGAATTTTTATTTCTTTTAATTCTTTAAAAAGATGTAAAATTATTTCTTTATTACTGTCATTTATAATATGATCTATATTTTTAAATTCTTTATTAAATTTCTCATTAATTTTATCTACTAAATAGGATTCTATTGTATTTTCACAGATATATGAAGTAATCTCCTCAGGAGTATAGTAAGCACCTAACTTTTTCCTATCTATATGGTTAATTAACTTTTCATAAATTGCTCCAAGTACAAATTCATCAATATTTCCCTCAGTCCAATCCCTACTTTCAAAGAGATTAAAAAGAGGAACTTCATCACCAACTTTATTAGGACGAGTATCTATAAGAGTATCTGTTATTCCTTCCTTATAGAAACATTCATCAGGGATTGTAATTGCCTCATTACACTTCCCATTTAAAAAAACTGCAGGCCCAATAACAACAACCTTTCCAGTATGTTCATCTTCATAATATCGAGTATTCTCATACCCACTAATTTTCTCAAATAAATAATTTAAAAATTCATAATAATTATTAAATACGTTGGAAAGTTTTTTCTGATACATATCTCTAAACTTTGTTATAAAATAGTTTTTATCCTTGTTAAAAAACTCTCTCTCCTGCAAATACCACAAAGTAAGCATCTGCATCATAAAATTATCAACAAATTCCTCTCTTTTTTCCTCTTCAGAAATTCCTTTAATATTTTTAAGTAAATACTCCCTTGACTTCTTATAAAGAATGTAAAATTCCTCTATAACATCAGTTCTATCAAAAAGTTTCCTTAAATTTTCTTCTGTTGGGTTTTTTATGGCGTTTTTAAGTTTTTTTAAAAATGCACTGTTAATTTTCTTTAGAGTTTTTACAATAGGTTTATTTCTTCTATAATCCTTAATTATCAAATAGTTGTTATCATTATCCTTATAAAGTATAAAGGCTAATCTTGGAGCATAATTACTAACAGGAGACTTATATTTTTTTAAATATGAAACTTCATTATTATCTTTTGTTTTAATAAATAAAAAACCCTCATATATGCCTATAGGTTCATAACACAATTCAGGTACAACGTAAAGAGTGTATTTTTTATTGGATATTTCAATTTCTTCATTATCATCATTATCATACCTTTTAAGTTCTTTTTCTATAATATTTCCTATATCTAATTCCATAATAACACCAAGATTTTTTTCCCTTATTTTTAAAGATCTACTAAAGAGTATATTTTATTATCAGATATTTTATAATTATACATAAATTTAAACTTATTAAGTAAATACTCCCTTTTATATTTTAAAATCTTAGATTATCATTTTATTATTTATTTTATTTTTTTTAATATTTCTTTATTTATTATAATTAATTTTTAAGATTATAATTTTATTTTAGTATAAATGGTTTTTATGAATAATTTCTATAATTTTCATATATTTTAAGTTCTTTTTTTATTATTTTATCTATCTTTGATTTCATAATACCACCCAAGATTTTTTTCCCTTATTTCTAAAGATTCTACATTTGTAAGCCCCTTTTCTTTAAAAAATTCAAAGAGAGTTTCTATTGTTCCTTTAAAATCTTTTATTTTAATATCATTATTATTCCTATTTACTTCAATCAGCCCCTTTGAAACAAGTAATGGTTTTACCTCTTTTGAATATAGATAATAGGGAATTGTTTGAAGTATGATCATAGTAGTGTCAAATTTGTTTCTTATATCTCCAACTTCCCCTCTTTTAGGAAGTAGAGTATTGCATAAATTGTATAAAAATCCCTTTTGCTTCTGATTATAACCCCTTTTAAGTTCTTTCCTTATTTTTTTTACTTCCTCTTTCACTATTTTTAAGTTTTCAATAGCATTCTCAATTTTTTGTGGAGATCTTTCCTTCTGCCTAATTAAATCTAAGAATACAAGTGGCGTTTCATAGGTTATCTCCCCATTTTCCCCCATACTCATAATTTTTTTCATAATTTTATAATTACCACGATAAAATTCATAAATACTTATAATTTTATTATTGCCATCAATAAATGAATAGTAAGGTTCTTTATCCATTTTTATTATTTCTTCAAAGTCCTCCTTAGTATATCCAAGTTCATATTGAATTATATTTAATAATTTATATTCATCAAGTTGCTCTTTTGGTATTCCCTCTGGAATAAAATTCTTAAAATCTTCAGAAATATTATAGGATTCTAAATAGTTATAGTACGCTTTGAAATATCCCTTATTTTTTCCCCAAATGTTTCAATATTTATTTCTTCCTCTGGCGAAAGTATTTTTACATCCTTTCCCACAATTAAAGTTATATCGTCAATTTTTTCTTTTAACTTTCCAAGGATGCCAACAATTACCTCTATCTCTTTTGAAGGTATATAGTTTATCATACTAACTTCCTTTTCATTACCTATTCTATTAACCCTTCCTACCCTCTGAATAATAACCATTGGATTCCAGGGCAAATCATAATTTATGACAACATCTGCATCCTGTAAATTTACCCCTTCACTTAGAGCATCTGTTGATATTAAAATATCAATTTCCCCATATTTTTTTACCTCCTCATAACCATTATTGGCCTCAGGAGAAAATCTTTTAATGTAATCAACCTTAGCATTTATATCAGTATCCCCTGTTACAAGTCCAATTTTAATTTTATTATTTTTATCCTTAAGCCATGTATGAAGATCAATTTCTTTTTTTATCCAATTTAGGAGATTATGATAGATATAATAGGCAGTATCTTTGTATTGGGTAAAAATCAATATTTTTTTACGATATAGGGAAGGAATATCCTTTAATTTTTCAGATTTAAATGAAGGCGAGCCAATAATTTGTTTTAATGTTTCAAACTTTGGATCATTTTTATGAGGGTATATCAAGGGATCAATAATATCTTTTTTATCTGCGGGTAATTTACCAAGTATTTTTATTTCCCCATTTTCCTTTTCTTTAAGTTTATCTAATTCTTTAAATATTTCTTCCATATATCTTAAATCATTCTCTAAGTTTTGAATAACTATCTCTAAACCAAATTTAAATAAATCCATATCTGAATATTGTTTTTTCTCCCCCCATGCCTCCTCTCCATATTCAATAAGTAAGTCTATAACCCTATCAAACCAGGTTTTTTCCTCTTCTCCTTCAATATCATATTCCCTTTTAACTTCTTCAAGTTCTTTCTCTATTTTTGCCCTCTTAATGGCCCTTTCAATTATACCCTTTAAATCCTCTTTTTTCTTTATTCTATCCATTTCCATTTTAAAAGTATTATAGAAAATTTTTTCTTTTTCATAAATTCTCCTAAGTGTAGTTTCAAAGGAAAATATACTACTTTCCAATCTTTTTCCAAGTAAAAGTTTAAATAAATCCGCCACTTCTATAAATTTTTTTGCTGGCTCTTCCCCACCTAAGGTTTCTTCCTCAAAGATCACATATCTTGTACCATAAACCTTAGTATATTCAAATAAAATCTTGTTAATATTGTTGTTAATTGCCTCTATAAGGGATTTATAATCCTCAGTATAGAAGGGAGAATAATCAAGACTGTAAGGTATTGGATCCTTAAAAACTAGTGGTTTGCCATTTACCTTTATATCCTTGAATTGTTCCATAATATATTTTCTTGTTCTAAGGATCATTATTTCATCAAGTACCTTTTGCTTTATTTCTGTTGCCACTTTTTTTAAATCCCTTTTTATTTTATCATCATCCCTCTGTTGGAACTCTTTTTTTAAATCCTTATAATTTTTTATTAGATCTGTTATTGGAATACCTTTAACTATAAAGGGTGCAAAAGTATCATCCATAAATAACCTTATAAGGTTGAAAATATCATTAATTGAATTATTAAGAGGTGTCGCTGTAAGAAGTAAAAATTTATTGGGAAAACCATCTTCCTTTTTTTGCAATTTTCTAACATTTTTCCATCTATTTGTGTTTTTATTTCTATACTTATGTGCCTCATCTATTACAAAAAAATCATATTCTTTAGCAAATTTTTTTAGATCCTCTTCCTTTAAATTTTGAAATTTTCCTAAGGATAAAAAAGCAATTTTTCCAAGGAATTTATTTTCTTTATCAGATACATTATAAATTTTAAAATTATTTAAATCTTTTATTATATCTATCTTATTATCCTTTAAAAAATATTGCGAAGAAATTAACAACTCCTCCCATTGATTTATTATAGAAGGAGGTAGTATCATCATAACAGAGGGATCTTTACCCTCAGGAACCCAAGTGGGATGTTTTTTATTTAAAAATTCCTCTATTATTGTAGAGGCCATAAAACTTTTTCCAAGGCCAACAGAATCCGCCAATATTACCCCATTATAAAAATTAATTTTATCAATAGCATTGACTGCCCCTACAAGTTGAAATTCTAAGAGAATATCCTTTTTTTAAAAGGTTCAATACCCTCCCTTCAAACCATCTATACACTAAATATTTAAATAGAGTTTGGGAATCAATTAACTTACCAATTTTTGGATAGGGACTCCCAGGTAATACCCCAGAAATATCTATAACTTTTAATAAATCTTCCCTAAATTCAATAGATTCCTCCCATAACTTATCAAACCATTGATCCAAATACAAAACTTCCTCTCTTGAAGTAAGCAAAATATTTAATTCTTTGTTTTTAACAAGGCCCTCCCTTGTAAAGTTAGAGGATCCTACCACTGCTAAACCTGGTGAGCCATATCTCTCCTCAGGTTCTGTTAAAAACAAATATAATTTTGCATGCAATCTTGATTTATCAAAAAGTTTTACATCTATTGTATTATTTGCTATGAAATCCCTTAATGTTTTTAATTGTTTTATCTGTTCCTCAGTGGGTTCTTTTTCTTGTAATTCCTCTATCATTCTTTGTTTAAATAACTCTCTTAAATTATATCCTTCTACCAATTCTTCCTTTGTTGAGTATGTTGTTTCATTACCCATTATAACTTTTAAAAAAGGACGTTTCGAAAATTTCTCTGGAAAATCTTCCCTAACTAAGGAAAATCCACTTAGAAAAAAATATCCTATTGCAAATTTTGCCTTCTTTGATTTTTTAAGTTGATCTTTTATAACCTTCAATAGTTCCCTATCTGGACTATTATCTATTATATTTGGTGCCATTTTTCCTTCATTTACCATATTTATACCCCCAAGAGACCATAATATACTTAATTATAAAGATTCTTTATAAAGTAAGTAATTTAAATAAAAAAATAATTATCTATTTTATATTACCTATTTTATTTTAATTATTATTTTAATTATTATCTTAATTATTTTTATAATTATTATTTTAATTATTTTAATATTATTTTTTACCCTAAATCATTTAAATAGGGAGATGATTATGGAGCGTATAGAGTATGAGATAAAACATGCCATAGAACACATGATGGAGTCAAACTATCCAAGAAAAAAACTATGGAACATGGACTCCAAGGTTAAAGATTTAATAAGTGGTATTAGGGCAGGGGATGATGGGGTAGTGGTGGGTAGAAATGTAATAAACATGGAGGGCCCCTATCCATTAAAATTAGGTTCAAAAACTGCCCTTATCCATACATCCTGTGATATTGTGGCCATGGGTGCAAAACCACTCTATGCCATGAATGCCATCCAGGCTCAAAATAAGGAAGAGATTAAAATAGCAATAGATGGATTAAAAAAACAATCCTTAAACTTGAACATACCCATTATTGGAGGAAATACTCAGACCGAGGAAACTTTAAAATCCTGTATAAGTGTTGTAGTATTTGGAGAGTTAGTGGGGGATAAAATAATTAAAGATGGGGGCTCCAAAGTTGGAGATGTTGTATTTATGTTGGGCCATCCTGTAGAGGGAGATATAGGGGATAGAATTCAAAGGGCCAAAAATAAATATGATACATTTTTAAAAATTTTAAAGGAAGATATTGAAATTAATGCATGTAAGGATGCCTCAAGGGGAGGATGGCTCTGCAACATACTTGAAATGATTGTAAAGGCAAAGGTTGGTATTGAGATAACTGCAATTCCCTATCCTCGCTCTACAAGATACTTAGGAACCTATTTAATAAGTACAGATGAAGAAAACCTAAAGGAGATTGTGAAAATAGCAATAGATAATAGATGCCCAATGATACCCTTTGGAAGGATTATAGAGGATAGGGTTTTTAAGATAGGAGATAAGGAGTATATTGATAAAGAGGAGTTGAATAGTATTATAAGAGAATTTCCCTATAAATAATTATTATTTCTATAAATTATTTAATAGATTTACTATTTAATAAATTTATTATTTAATAGATTTTAGAACAGATGAAACTACCATTTCCCTTATATTTTTAACATCTTTTTCAAGGTTTTCAAGGATTTCATGGCTTTTCCTTCTTATGCTATCCCCTCGGTTTCTACTGTAGGGACATTCCTCCTTATCTCTATAGTACTCAATACCACATTCATCTAAGGCCCTCTCAATGTTCTTTTCTGAAACACTTAAAAGGGGCCTTATAATGGTGCATTCATGTAAATTAAGTTTAAATTCCTTAAAATCAAACATGGCGGTGTTAAAGTTTTTTACTGGTTTCAATGCCTTTATTATATCTCCCTTAAATATATTTGCCAATATTGTATCTGAATTATCCTCCAATGTATGGCCAAAGCATATTTTTACTTTACCATTTATTTTATTATTTACATTGGAGTTATTTTGGCTATCCTTTTCAATGTTTTCCACTATATCCTTAGCAAAATTTGTTAATATGTACCTCCTAACTATGGAACATGAAAAACAGGGAGAATAGGCAATTCCTGTGGAGTTATCTGACAATAATTCTGACATTTTAACAATGTCTTTATCAAAGGATATTATTCTATGGGGAATATTTAAGGCATTACAATGTTCTATTATCCTTTTCATATTGCTATTTTGAGGGTTCCAGGGTCTAATATTTTCTATATTTAAATCCACAGTAATGGCATATATTTTTATTCCATATCTACGTCTATAGGGTTCTAATAAGTGAAGTAATGCTAAACTATCCTTTCCCCCACTTAATCCAACTATTACTGTGTCCCTCGGGGTTATTATTCCATACTTTGAAATATACCTACCCATACTTTGGGAAATTAACTCATAATTCTTTGAATAAATTAATGGTATTCCAAAATTTTTTTCTATTTCCTTTATTTTTCCCTTAGATAATCTCGCCAATCTCTTACTGTTTATTATTAATTTGTCCCTTCTAACTGTGATATAGGATGGATTGCAATACCTTTTTAACTCCTTTATATTTATCTCTGCCAATATAATTCACCTTATCTATTATGTTAAAGTAATTTTAATTTTTTTTAGGTTTTTAATTAAATTTAATAATTAATTAAATATTTATATTAATGGCCCATTTATAGGAATTTTAAAAATAAAAATAATAGATAATATAAAAATAATAAAATAGGGAATAAAAATATAATAAAATATTATAAAATATTAAAAGACTAAAAAAGAATAAAAGAATATATGGATAAAAGTAAAAAAATAAAAATAAATTTTTAATTACTTATTCATTTTTTAAAACATTTAATTCTAAAACTATACCATTATCCAAGGTATAATATCTTTCCAGTTTTAATTTAACACATTCATCAACAGTTTTAAATCCCACTCCATCCACATAGGTTGGAGCCTCCCTTCCCCCAAATATCATTGGAGCAATATACACTCTGACCTTATCCACTAATCCCTCTTTAAACATACTCCAATTTAATGTGCCCCCTCCCTCCAAAAGTATGCTTTTTATTTCTTTTTTGTATAATTTTTCCATTAATTCCCTTAGATTTACCTCAATACTTCCAGTGGTTTCAATAATATCTACATTCTCCAATTTATTTAACTCTTTTATTTTATCCCTTTTTTCCTGGGATTTATTCGAAGTTGTGGCAATTATTGTTTTAGATTCATTATTTAATACCTTGGCATTCAATGGAATCCTTAATTTACTATCCACAACTATTCGCACTGGATTTTTAGGAGGGTCATTCTTTATATTATGAACAGTTAATTTGGGATTATCCTTTAATACAGTTCCTATTCCTACCATTATTCCATCTACTTCCCTTCTTAGTAGATGTACTCTTTTTAAATCCTCTGGTCCAGATATTCTTGAATCATTGTTTATTGTGGATAATTTTCCATCCAAGGTCATTCCAACATTGGATATAATATAGGGCTTTAATTTTTCCATTAAATCACCAGTAAGTATAATATCCCATATTACCCTGCCTTCTAATAATATAATTATAAAGGCCTTCAATATCCTTTAAGGCCCCTTTACTGTATTTTAATATGCCCCTCCTAAATGATCTATTTACTTTTATTTTTTTAGATTCCAATTCCACTATAATATCCTTGGCGTACTGTCTCCCTGCTCTATCAAAGTCTGTTAATAGGATAATCTCCTTAATATTCTCTTCTCTAAGTTCATCAACTAATTTAAAAATAGGGGTTTTTGAAATGGATATGATAGTTCCTTCAATCCCTAATTTCCTTAAGGATTGAATATCCCTTTTACCCTCCACAATTATTGGTATTCCACAACTATTTTCATAATGTAGTTCATCAAGAATCTCCATAAGTTTTAAAAAATAGGTGGTTTTCCTCATGGTGTTCCTTTTTTATTTTTTTAATTTATATTATTTTATAACTCATTGAGGGTACCATTTATTTTTATGCAACTTATTTAATACTTAAAAAATTAGAAAAATTAAAACTTAGAAATAAAGGATAAATTTTATAAATATATTATAATATTGATAAAAAATATTATTAAATAATTAAAAAAAATAAAAATATTTAATTTAATTTAAAGGTTTTATTTAAAGGAATTTTAAATATTTCTTAGTTTCCCAGTCAGTTACTGCAGTTCTAAAACTGTCCCATTCATTATATTTTGCTTCTAAGAAGTTTTCAAATATATGAGTTCCAAGGGCATTCTTTAAAACTGTGTTGTTCTCCAACTCATCAAGGGCCTCTTTTAAGTTAGATGGTACAGATTCTATTCCTAATTCTTTTTTCTCAGCTTCACTCATGGCAAAGATGTTTTTCTCAACAGGCTCAGGTGCACTTAATTTTCTTTTAATACCATCCAAACCTGCAGCAAGCATTACTGCGAATGCCAAGTATGGATTACATGATGGATCAGGAGCCCTAAATTCAATTCTTGCTCCCTTGCCCCTTGCAGCAGGAACCCTTATAATTGCACTTCTGTTCTTGTTTGCCCAGGCTATATTTACAGGAGCCTCATATCCTGGCACAAGTCTTTTGTAGGAGTTAACAGTTGGATTTGTAATTGCCACAATTGCCTTGGCATGTTCCAATATTCCTCCAATATAATTTAAACAGGTATCACTTAATTGATAGGGAGCATTTTCGTCATAGAATGTAGGCTCTCCATTTAACCATATACTCTGGTGGCAGTGCATACCGCTACCATTCATACCGTAGAATGGTTTTGGCATAAATGTTGCCATAAATCCATATCTCTTTGCTATCATTTTTATTGTAGTTTTAAATGTAACTACACTGTCTGCTGTTTTTAAGGCATCATCAAATTTGAAATCTACCTCGTGCTGGCCTGGTGCTACTTCATGGTGGGAGGCTTCTACATGGAAACCAAGGTTTTCTAAGGCAAATACTATGTCTCTTCTTATATTCGGAGCATCATCTAAAGGTTCTAAATCAAAGTATTCCCCATCGTCAGCAGGGATCATCACATGTGGGTTATGGTGGCTAGGTTTTACTAAAAAGAATTCTGGTTCAGGGCCCACATAGTAATCTCCCTTCATATCCTCCTTAAGTGAGTTCATAATTCTTTTTAAGCAGCCCCTTGGGTCTCCTTCAAATGGTTTTCCCTCTGCAGTATATATATCACAAATAACTCTTGCTACAGATTTTTCAGTAGGTCTCCATGGTAAAACAGACAAGGTTGATAGATCAGGTTTTAATATCATATCAGAGCAATCTATTGAGACAAAACCGTTAATTGATGAACCATCAAAGTATAATCCCTCAGTTAATACTTCTCTTAACTCTTCAAGTCCTTTTTCTCCAGATTTTATAGGATATGCTACATTTTTGGGAATACCCATTATATCTACGAATTGTAGCCTTAAAAATTTAACATCATTTTCTGTTATACATTCCAATGCCTTTTCAACAGATTCCATAACAACACCTCTTTATAGTTATATGCAATTATAGGAAGTATCTTTCCTATTTCAAATATATATAACTTACGATTTTTACATTATTTTTGTTGTTTTTTATATTATTTATTATATTATGTTTATTATATTATTTATTACAATATTAATATTATTTATTACGTATTTTATATTTTATATTATATTATTTATTATTATATTATTCCTATTTTATTTTTTTAAAATTTTTTAATATTATAAAATTATTTTAAATAAATTTATTATAATGTAATAAAATATAATAAAAATTAAATTTTAAAGATTTATAATATTTTATATGGATATAAATAAATTTAAATTGGTGATAAGGATGGATAATGGATATATGGAGTTAGAATATCATTTAGAAAAACTTGAAAAAATCTCCATAGGTACTTATTGGGATATTAGGTTATTATTTAATGAATCAAATAAGATAATCCTAAAGGATGGAAGTATTGAAGGAATTTCCTCAGGGATGAATACTGGAGTAATAGTTAGAGTACTTTATAAAAATGGATGGGGATATGCCAATTCCAATAAGATAGAGAATGAGGAAATAAAAAACCTTTTAAATAGGGCCCTTAAAATTGCCAAACTATCAAATGAAAATTCTAAAAAAACTGTAATTTTAAAGGATATAGGGGCATATAAGGATCATGTTAAATCCAATGGAAAAATAAACCCTAAGGACATAGGTGTTGAGGAAAAAAAAGAGTATATTACCATGGTGCATAATTGCATAATGGAAAACAATTCTCAAAATAATAATGGTAAAATAGCAAGTTCCTCAGTGGGTTATTCTGATGTTTTGGGGAATTCCCTATTTATCAGTAGTGAAGGGGCCCTAATAAAAAATGAAATAACCAAAGTACTTATGAATATGACAGTTGTTGCAAAGGATAACAGTAGTAATCTACAGTATGCCTCAGAAAGACTTGGAGGGGATGGTTTTGAAGTCTTAGAAAAAAATACCCTTTATGAAAAGGCAGAAAATACTAAAAATAGGGCATTAAGATTACTTAAGGCTAAGGTATGTCCTAAAGGAGAGTTTAAAGTTGTTTTAGATCCTGAACTTACAGGGGTTTTTATTCATGAGGCTGTTGGCCATGCCTCTGAGGCTGATCTAATTCTACAAAATGATAGTGTATTTAAGGATAAAATAAATGAGGTAGTGGGAAGTGATTATGTAACTGTAATAGATAATCCTCTAATAAAGGATTCCTTTGGATATTATAAATATGATAGCGAGGGAGTTAAGGCTAAGGAAACAACAATAATAGAAAAGGGAGTTTTAAAGGGTTATTTGCATACAAGGGAAACTGCTGGGAGGCTAAATATGGAAGTTACTGGAAATGCAAGAGCCCAGGGATTAAATAGGCCCTTAGTTAGAATGAGCAATACCTATATAAAACCTGGGGATTGGGATTTTGAGGAACTTTTGGAGGATACAAAAAATGGTATTTTTTTAAAGGGGTCCCGGGGGGGACAGGTTGATACTGGAAAGGGATTATTCCAGTTTAATGCTGTTGAGGCCTTTTTAATAGAAAATGGAGAATTGACAACCCACTTAAGAGATGCTGGCCTCAGTGGGGAGATAATGAATATACTTCATAATATTGATGGAGTAACCAATGAGTTTAAATTAAGTGTTGGATACTGTGGTAAAAATGGACAGAGTGTTCCTGTTGGGGATGGAGGGGGATGTGTAAGAACTAAAACAATTATATGTTAATGTATATTTATTGTCTTAAAAAATAATATTAAAATAGATCCCTATAAAAATAAAAAATTATAAAAATTAAAATAATCTAAATCTTAAGAAAATAAGAAAAAAATAAACATTTAAGAGATAAAGAAAAATAAATATTCAAAAAGTAGAAATTCTCTACCGCTATCCCCCCTCTATACTCATAAGCATTGGAAGTGCAGAGGAAATCCTTTAAGTATTAGGATTACTATACATCATAATAAGTTTAAAATGTCATGTGTTTTGCTATAATTAGATTTTTTTATTTTATTAATGTTTTAAAAATCTTTTTTTATTTTTATTTTTTTTAATAATAATATTATTTTATTTTTTTATGGGTTTTTTTAATTAAGGTTTTTATTTTATAGATAGTTTGATTAAATATTTTTATATTAGAGTATGTTTAAAAGTTATATTGGTTATAAATTCATTTAAAAATATTTGAAAATATATTGAGGGAAAATATGCTACTTATAAGGGAAACTTTACTATGGAATAAAAATAATACCTATGACATATTAATTGAAAATAATGTTATAAAAAAAATTGGAAGGGACCTTATTAATAAAGAAAAAATAAATAAAAAAGATGTTAAAATAATAGATGGTAAAAATAAACTATCCATCCCAGGACTTATAAATACTCATACCCATATACCAATGACTCTCTTTCGAGGGGTTGCAGATGATATTCCCTTAGCAGACTGGTTAAATAATTATATCTGGAAGATGGAGGCAAAATTAGATAAGGACATAGTATATGTTGGCACATTACTTGGAGTTATAGAGATGATTAAAAGTGGAACAACCACATTTAACGACATGTACTTTCATATTGATGGCATATTAAAGGGAGTATTAGAAACAGGAATTAGGACCTATTTGTCCTATGGTATGATTGATCTATTTGATAAGGATAAGATGGAAAGAGAACTTAGGAACACTGAAAAAACTATTAAAAAAATTAAAAAAATAGATAATCCTAAGGTAAAACCTGTTGTTGGTCCTCATGCTCCCTATACTTGCTCAAAGGAACTTTTAATGGCAAGTCATGAAATAGCAATGGAATACAACATACCATTACATATCCACATGAATGAAACATTGGATGAAGTAAAAAACATAAAGGAAAAAACTGGAATGAGACCCTTTGAATATTTAAATTCCTTTGGGTTTTTTGATGGTGTAAATGTAATAGCTGCCCACTGTGTTCATTTATCAGATAATGAAATAAATATAATAAAAAATAAAAAAATTACTGTATCCCATAACCCAATTAGTAATTTAAAATTAGCCTCAGGAATAGCCCCTATTCCAAAACTTATGGAGAATAATATTTTAATTACCCTTGGAACTGATGGCTGCGGCAGTAATAATAATTTAAACCTATTTGAGGAAATAAAAACAACCTCTTTAATTCATAAGGGAGTATCTTTAAACTCAACAGTTATCCCTGGTGAAGGGTCATTTAAATTTGCCACATTAAATGGAGCCCATGCCCTTAATTTAAATTCTGGTATGCTCTCTGAAGGGTATCTTGCAGATATTGTATTGATAGATCTAAAAAAATCCTATTTAATACCCAATGAAAATATAAAATCCCACTTAGTTTATTCCTTTAATGGTACAGTGGATACTGTTTTAATAGATGGAGATGTTGTTCTAAATAATGGAAAGATTGTAAATATTAATGAAGAAAGGGTCTATGAGATGGCAGAAAAGGCCTATAGTAAATTAATAAATTAATTTAGTGCTAATAGATGGATTCAATAGAATATAATATAGATTAAATAATATAAAACATTTTAATGATATAAAATAATTAAATAGATAATAATATATTTAAATAATTAAATAATAAAATAATTAAAAAAATTATAATAAATAATTAATATAAAAATATTTAAAATTAAAGTAATAAAAAGATATAAATAATATAAAAAATACCTTCATCTATATAAACAATGGAGTGATATTTTGATAAAAAAAGGCGATAAAGTAACTGTAGATTACATAGGTAAATTAAAAGATGGAGAGGTTTTTGATACTTCAATGGAAAGTACTGCAAAGGAGGAAAATATATATACTCCTGAGAGACCCTATGAACCCTTAATATTCACTGTTGGTGAAAAGCAACTTATTGAAGGATTTGAAGAGGCCGTTATAGGTAAGGAGGTAGGAGATGAAATAACTGTGGAGATCCCTACAGAAAAGGCATATGGCCAAAGGGATGAAAAATTAATTCAGACTGTTCCAAAGGAAGCATTTGAGGGGGCAGATTTTGAACCTGAAGAGGGAATGGTAATACTTGCAGGGGGAGTTCCCGCTACAATTATTAAGGTTAATGAAAATGAAGTGATTTTAGACTTTAACCATCAATTGGCTGGAAAGGACTTAATATTCACAATAAAGATATTGGATGTAGAAGGGAATGAGAATACAGAAGAATAATTAATAAAATAATAAATTAAAATAATAATTAATATTATATTATTTTTTTTATTTAATTTTTAATCCATTTATTATGGGAATTTATGAATAATTATAAAATAATTAAATTTTATTT
Source organism: Methanothermococcus sp. SCGC AD-155-M21 (assembly GCA_019561565.1). Lineage (GTDB taxonomy): Archaea > AGJL01 > Methanococci > Methanococcales > Methanococcaceae > Methanofervidicoccus. Next base: position 7,814 of record JAHEPY010000013.1, on the reverse strand, counting down.
GGTGAATAATGAAAAAACTATTAATGTTTTTCTTTAAAAATAAATTAACTTATATGTTTGTTGCCTGTAGTTTATTACTATTGGTGTCCCTATCTGGATGTGTATCCAGTACCAATGGTGGCCCTGTGGTTAAAAATGGAAGTACCGTTTCTGTAGACTACATAGGGATGTTTGAGAATGGTACAGTTTTTGATACATCTATTAAAAGTGTTGCAGAGGAGAATGGCATATATAATCCCAATAGGGAATATAAACCCATAAACTTCACAGTTGGAACAGGCCAACTTATAGAGGGATTTGAAAAGGAAGTACTTGGTATGCATATTGGAGAAAATAAAAGGATTAAAATCCCTCCTGAGGAGGCCTATGGTCCTGTTAGAGAGGATTTAATAATACCTATACCAATTGAATCTTTTATAGAGGCCAATATAACACCAGTAGTTGGTAGTTATATATATGTTAGAGGACAACCTGCCAAAATAGTGGAGGTAAATAATACCCATGTAGTATTGGATCTTAATAGCCCTATGGCAGGAAAAACATTAATATTCAACATAACTGTTGTGGATATTAAGGATTAAGTAATAAATAAAAATTTATATATACTCTTAATTATAATATTAAATGCCTTCAATAAACCGACCCACATGGAGCCTATGGATAACCTTGCAATGATAGAGGGTTCGAAATTGAAGGTATAATTTTTAAATGGATTTTTGGGCGAGCCCTGTGATAGGGAGTTTTCCCATATTATGATCAGGGCACAGCAAAAATCCTATAATACCCTCTCAACATGGGTTAGCCATCTGACGTGGCAAAGCCAAGGATGAGGAATGGTGTTAATGTTGAGAGATAACTCTTTAAAATATTTTTTCTATTTTTTAATTTAATATTTTTTTATTAATTTAATTTATAAGGGGACACTATGGATGTAGATCAGATTATAGATAGTTTAAATTTAAAGTTTAGGAAAATTGATGGAAATGAATTAATAATTGCCATAACCATAGATTCCAATAAAAATATATTGATGACAGCCTTTATGGATAGGGAGGCATTGAAAAAAACCTTTGAAACAGGGTATATGCATTATTACTCCACAAGTAGGAGCAAACTTTGGAAAAAAGGAGAGGAAAGTGGCAATGTACAAAAGTTAATAGAGATGTATATGGATTGCGATGGGGATGCCCTTTTATTTGTTGTTGAGCAAATGGGATGGGCCTGTCATGAGGGATATTATTCCTGTTTTCACTATAAAGTGAATTTGGATAATGTGGATGTTGAAACCATAGGAAAAAAGTATCAGGAAAATACTTAATATTAATTTTATTAATTTTAAAAAAAATATTTTATATTGTTATATATAATTTTTTTATTTTTATTATTTATTATTACTTTTTTATTAGTTCTTTTTATTAATTCTTTATTTTTATTTTCTTATATTTTTATTATATTGAATCCAAAGTCATGTCCATTATTCTTTCAACAGATTTTGCAAGATTTGGAGGAAGTCCTGATAGATCTATACTTAAGAATCCTTTAATAATAAGAGATACTGCTTCATCCTCTGTTAATCCCCTTGACATTAAATATATTAACTGATCCTCGGCTATTTTACCAACTGCCGCCTCATGGGAAAGATCAATATTGGCCTTCCTTGCATCTAACTCAGGAACAGCATAGAGACGAGACTCATCTGATATTATTAAGCCCTTACATTCTAAATGTCCTTTAATCTCTTCCTCCTTTCCTACCAGTAGCCCCCTTGCCACTATCTCTGAAGTATCATCTGCAATGGATCTTGAAATAATGTCAGCACTACTATACTTTCCAGAGAGCACTACCTTGGAACCAAGATCTATTACAGATTGTCCCTTTCCATAGACTATTGTTTGAAGTGTGGCCTTGGAATTATCCCCTTCACAGTAGATAGTTGGATAACTTTGTACAGATTTAACAGGAGTGGTTATTACATAGTTATTTATAAATACCCCATTTTCTTCAATATATACCCCAGTTCTTGGCCTTACATGGACATTTTCCCCCCAATCATGTACCATTGTGTAGGTTAATTTTCCATTCTTTTTAATATAGAACTCTGATATTCCAATGTGTAATCCAGACTTTACATGGGCAGAGGTGGTACATCCTGTAATTATATTTAATTCCCCTCCCTCTTCAACTATTATTATGTTATGGGCATTTTGAGAGGAGTGCTCCTTACCAATCAATAAACAGGTTTGGAGAGGTATTGTTTCTTTAACTCCCTTTGGTACCCTTATAAAGAACCCCTCAGTTAACTCCAATGCAGCCCGTGCAGAATATTTGTCCTTTATTTCAACAAGGTTCCAATAGTACTCATCTAAATCATACTTTTTAAGGGCCTCAGAAATTGGCATCATTTCAATTTTTGACTGTACATGGGAATACACTGCCTCATTATTTATTTGTAAGTAGGATCCTGAGGTATTTTCTTCTTTAACATTTATGCCAATATTTTCCAATTGGGATCTATATTCTCTATCAAGATCCTCCAAGGAATCTATAATTACATCACTTTTATTTATTTTATATTCATTAAGATCTATATCCTCTCCATGGGGCGCTGGAACGTTCCTGTATTTTTCAGCAGTTTTCTTTATTTTCAATGTTTTCTCTTTTGATAGCATGCTATACACCTCTCATATCCATATTTAATTATTGTATTGAGGATCTCATCAGGACTCCCTGAACAGGATATTATACCATCATACAATACATGGGCCCTATCCACATTTATGAATTTCAAAATATGCCCCATGTGAGTGATTATTAAACCTGATTTTTTTCTATCTGCAGGTTTTTTAGTTTTTTCAAGGAGGATGTCATTTATGATTGTTCCTATTAATTTTACATTCTCCACATCTACGCCACTGTCAGGCTCATCAAACATAATAAATTCAGGATTTTGAGCAAATAATTGGAGTAATTCAGATCTTTTAACCTCTCCCCCTGAAAAACCTACATTTACATCCCTTTTAAGAAAATCTTTAAAATGTAAAGTTTCAGCCATTTTTTCTATCTTCTCCCAATCTACCTTTGAGATTATTTTTAAAAGATCCTTTAACTTTACGCCAGGTATTGAAGGGGGACTTTGATAGGATATACCTATTCCAAGTTTTGCCCTTTCATATATGGGCATATCTGTTATATCCTTTCCCTTAAAGTAAATACTTCCCCCTACAACCTTATATTTGGGATTGCCCAATATAGTATTTATCAATGTTGATTTTCCTGCACCATTTGGACCAAAGAGTACATGAACTTCACCATTATCCATATTTAGGTTAATATTCTTTAATAGTAATTTATCCTCCACTTTAACAGATAAATTTTCAATAGTTAGCATAACCTCACCCTATTAGATTAAATAAAAAAATAATTTTAATTAAAATAATAATTATTAATTAAGTTAATTAATTTAAAATTGTTAATTATTTTTATATAATTTACAATATATGTTTACTCCTCTTAATATAGTCTATAATTACCTCTTTAATTTCATCTACATTATCTAAAACTTCGATACCATCCATTTTCCTTAATTTATTAACATTCTCCACATCTTCCTTTCTAATATGTAATTTTAAAATCTTCCCCCCGGGTATAATTGTCTCTATTTCCCCCAATCTATTATCTGGAGGATATATATATGTGGGTACCTTTGCCTTAATTCCCTGAGCAATGGAATTTGTAATAAGGGTATCGGCTATACAATGGGATACCTTTGCCACAGTATTTGCTGTTGTGGGGGCTATTATGAATAAATCATATTTTCCAGTTTGTAATTTCCCAGGTAAAAATGGAGCATTGGCATCCATTTCTACTTTTATATCATAGAACTCATCCATTAATAAACCCCATAATCTATACCATTTTAACACTGCTTTACCACTTTTAGAGGTATATATATCAATATCTAATTTATATTCATTTTTTAAAAATATCATTGTATGAACTACTTCCTCTATTTTATCACCACACCCGGTGATACCCCATGCAATCTTTACCATATTATCACCAATTTATTTTTTGGATATATTTTAATTTTAATTATTATTGGTTTGTAATAGTATTATTCATTATTTTATTTACTTAGGTATTTATATTGTAGGTTATTAATAATATTCATTGTTATTATTAATATTATTGTTAGGTATTGTTTTATGCTATTTTATCTATATTATTCCAGTTTCCCTTAAAATTGATTCAGATGTCTCCTTGGAAATACCCTTTCTTAATATTGTATATCTATTTCTAATAGTATGGGCCAGGGTTAATGCCTCAATAAGTATATCCTCCTCAAAACCCAATTCCCTTCCAGTTGTAGGAGCACCTACTTTTTTTAAGGATAATTTAATATTATCCATAGATTCCCTATCTAAGAAGTTCTCCCTATGATGTAAGTATGAGGAAATAATAGAGCCTACGCCACATTGCTCTCCATGGAGGCTCCCTGTGTCTAATTCATACTTTATCTTTAAATAATCAAGGGCATGGGAAAAGAGATGCTCGCTTCCAGAGGCAGGCCTTGTGGATTTTGCCATGGATATTGTGATGCCACTGCCTATAAGGGCCTTAACAAGTTTTTCAGGATACTCTTTAATACTAGGGTTATTTAATATATAATGCATTAATTCCTCGGCTATAGTCTTTGAAAATATTGCAGAACTTTCGCTGTATTCTTCACCTATCTCTCTGTGGGCAAGTTTCCAATCCAATACTGCTGTTATGTTAGATATTACATCCCCTAATCCTGCCTTAAGAAGTTTGTTGGGGGATTTTTTTATTATATTCATATCCACAATTATGGCTATAGGAGGATCTACCATACTGGAGGGCTGTTTTAAAGATACAACTGGCGAGGCTATACCATCATTTGATGCTGTGGTAGGCATTGATATAAAGGGTATTTTTGAGGAATATGCAACATATTTGGCCATATCTATGGATTTTCCCCCTCCAACGCCTATTATGGAGTCGTATCCTTTAGCAATATCCCTAATAACTTTTTCATCCTTTAAATTTATATCAGAATAATACACATAATCAAATTTAGGTGCATATTTTTTAGTTTTTTTACCTACAATAACTAAGGGATTTTTTAAATTAAGTTTTAAAAGTATATCATAGAGTGCATCTATGCCATTATCTATGGTAATATATCTGGGTATTGTTATCATATTTTCCACTATATTTATTAATTTTTTATATATCATAATTCTATATATAAAACTATATAAAAAGTATATATAATAAAATAAAAATAATTAAAAAATTTAAAAACTAAATAAAATAATAATTAAAATAAAAATAAAATTTATAGAAAATATAAGATTAATAAGGTAATATAATGGAAAATAAATCAGTAAATACTATCGATTGTCCTATATGCCAATCAAAAAAAACATTTAAAATAATTACAAACCAATTGGATATTCCCTATCTTGGTAAGGTTATTGAAACTACAATGCTATGTAATAATTGCAAATATAGAAAAAGCGATATTTTACCCATTGAAGTTAAAGAGCCTAAAAGATTTATTTTAAAGATATGTAATCAGGAGGATTTAAATAAGAGAGTTGTAAAAAGTTCCACTGGATATATTAGAGTACCAGAGTTAGGATTTGAGGTAAAACCTGGACCATCCTCTCAGGGATATATTTCCAATGTTGAGGGAGTATTAAACCGCCTTGAAGAATCCCTAAATATGTTAATGAACTGGGCAGAGGGAGAAGAGGAAAAAAAGAAGGTAGAAGAGATATTAAAAAAACTTGAAGATATTAAAGAAGGGAATGAAGTTGCCACACTTATAATAGAGGATCCCCTTGGACATAGTGCCCTAATTGGAGATGGCGTTAAAGAAGAGAAGTTAAGCGAGGATGAGGTTAAAGTTTTAAGTGATGGTAATATATCTATCATAGATAAAAATAAGAAACAGAGAGATTAATAACATTAAAATATAAAAACATAAAAAAGAGATTTTAATACTATTTTACAAAAAAAATTATTAAATTTATATTTATAATTATATTTATATTTAAAATTAAAAATATTTTTTATTTTAGGTGATGCTATGAGTTTATTGACTTTGTATCAGTTGGAGAGGGAAGATATTAAAAATATTATTAATGACGCCCTTTATTTTAAAAAAAATAGAAAGAAAAATAAGTATAATAACCTATTGGAAAATAAGAATATTGCATTAATATTTGAGAGTCCATCAACAAGAACAAGAGTAAGTTTTGATATAGCCATAAATGAGTTGGGGGGCCATTCTTTAATGTTAAATACTGGAGAGACCCATTTAGGGAAAAAGGAAAGTATAAAGGACACTGCCAATGTAATGAGTAAGTATGTTGATTGTATTGTTGCAAGGGTAAAAAACCATAGTACCCTTGAGGAGTTGGTAAAGTATGGAAGTGTTCCTGTGATAAATGCTCTAAGTGATTTATCACATCCCTGCCAAATATTGGCAGATTTACTAACTATATATCAGTATAAAAACAAATTTAAAGGCCTTAAATTATCATACTTAGGAGATGGAAACAATGTATGCAATTCCCTAATTATAGGAGGGGCCTTACTTGGAATGGACATATATGTTGCCACTCCAAAGGGATATGAGCCTAATGAATTATTTATAAATAAAGGTCTTGAAATAATAAACAAATATGGAGAGGGCACTTTAATATTGACAAATGATCCTTTGGAGGCAGCAGAGGATGCTGATATATTATATACTGACGTATGGGTAAGTATGAGTGATAAAGATAAAAACATTGATGAGATTAATAAGGTATTTCCCCCCTATCAAATAAATAAAAAATTACTTGAGTATGCAAAGGATGATGTAATTGTTATGCACTGTCTTCCAGCAAATAGGGGAATGGAAATAACAGATGAGGTAATTGATGGAGATCACTCTGTAGTATATGAAGAGGCTGAAAATAGACTCCATGCTCAAAAGGCCCTATTTAAATATATATTTTATGAATAATAAAATAATTAAATAAAATTTGATGAATATAAAGAAATTTAATAAAAAAAATAACACTTGCTAAGATATAGGTTATTATATATGGAAATTTTTATTAATACTTGGTAAATTCTTGGAGAGATCTATTAATAAGGGTTCATCAATTTCCTTTGCCCTCTCCAAAAGTAATTCCTTTCCCCTTTTACTGAGGGCAAATATTGGTATGGATTTACCCATTTGAACCATAATATGCCCTTTTACAGCTTCAAGTACTCCCTTTGAGGCACAGCAGGTAATAATATCCAAATATTTTAAATATCTTCTAACCTCAGAGGAACTATATCCTGTTGTATGTACTCCAAAGGTAATAATAGATACTTCCTTATTTTCCAATTTTTTAATTTTTTCGGCATCTTTAAGATTACCAATACTTACTCCTATTCTTTTATAGCCCAACTCCAATGCCAATTTAACTCCCCTATACTGGTCAATCTCCCCAGTATTTTTATTTAATATGGTGCCCCCAGCATTTTCTATTTTTTCTATTACCTTTGGAATGGGGGTGGTTTTTACAATGCCAGATATTCTACCACATAACCCCTGGACCAAGTAGGGATTATTGGTAATTACAGTACCTGCACAATCACTTACTATTACAACGGCCTCAAGTATTCCCCTATCCAATGCCGTCATAAATATTTCAGAGGTTCCAAATTTTACAATGCACTCCTTTGATTCCACTATTCTATTTTCTGTGAATAATCCAAAATCCTTTATTCGAAATTCTATATTTTTT
>JAHEPY010000012.1 GCA_019561565.1 Methanothermococcus sp. SCGC AD-155-M21 | reverse complement strand
GAAATGACCATAGATAGGCACTCTAAAACAAATGTTCAAGTTGAGGGTATTGATGAGGGAGATATTTTAAAGACTGATGGAAATTATATTTATTACTCTCCAGAATATCAAATGACAAGATATTCATCACATTCAAAATTAATACTTTCAACTTGGAACAGTAATCCTGAAAATATAAAGAATGTCTTAAAAGTTCTACCTGATGAATTCTTAATTGAAATATATAAATGCTCCAAGGATGAATTAGATGAATTTATAAAGAATAATTTAAAAAATATTAAATCTCCATCAATAGAAAATTTAATATTAACTTCAAAAAAAGTAAATACTCCCCTAAATAATAAATCTAACTTAAATAATGAGAGAATACTGGATAAATATAATTTAATATATAATTATATAGGCCCCCATAGTTATGAGGTAAGTTTAATTCCTAAGAAGTATGGCCAAGATAGGGGAATAATACTTTTTAATAACCACGAGGAGATATTCTCAATTTATAAAAGTAATAATAAAATAATTGAGGGAAAAAGAGCCCTCAATAAAATAAAAACAATATTTGCAGTGAGTAATTTTAAGGCATCCTTTAAAGAAATAACTCCTGAAAAATATAACGAATATATCGAAACCTATCCAAAGGGACTATTAAAAATTTTTGTTTCCTTTAATGAATTGGTGGATAAAATAAAGAGTAAGGAGCCTATTAAAATAATAAATAACGACTCTTTAATAAATATATTAACTGATGAACCCTCATTAATGGAAATAGATAACAATATGTATATAGTATCCCATAAAAAAGAAGTTATTTATGCCTTTTTTAAAGATTATGAGGGAGATAAAGCCTACAGATATATAAAAAATCACTGTATATTTAATAATGTTGAAATTAAAATATACTCTATGGATAATGAAACCTATAAATTATTTAGGGAGTTTAAAGGGAAAAAAGTTAAAAATAATTAATAAAAATTAATAAAATAATAAATAAAAAAAATAAAATAATAAATAAATAATTAATAACAGAATAAAAGATTAATAAAAAATTAATCAAATAACATAAAAAATTAAAAAATAAATTTATTAAAAAATTTTATTTTATTATAATATTTATTTTATTATTCCTCCAGTAGATCTATTTTATTTACTATTTTCCAATTATCCATATTTATTATATGAATCTCATTATTGGACAGGATATATAGATAATTGTTAATATATAAGGACCTTAAAACCCTTGTTTTATGTTTATCATTCATTTTTAGTGTTATTTTATTGTCATCTATCTTGAATACATATCCATAATTGTTTGCTGGAATTACCAATATTCTATTATCTTTATCCCATAAAAAGGCATGAGGGTTGTATAGTGCATGGGACCAGTATTCTGGAAGTATGTATTTATCAATTTCAAGGGGGTTTGAGACATCCCCTACATCAAATAAAGATACCTTTAATTTTCCATTATCTTCCTTTCCAATACCTATTAACTTATTATCCCCTATTGGATGTAGGTAGGTTGAATAACCAGGGATCTTTAATTTTCCATGAATCTCTGGATTAGAAGGATCTGTTAAATTAATTACAAAGAGAGGATCTGTTTCCCTGTAGGTAATCATATATGCCATATCTCCCATGAATCTTGTGGCATATATTCTTTCTCCCTTTGCAATACCTGTAAGTTTTCCAACCCTCTCTAAATTATCATCCAATACATATATGTTGTTGGTACTTTTATCTCTATATTCCCAATTATTTCCTATTGTGGTGGCAACCCTTAGGTGATTATTGTATTCATCCATTGAATACCTATTTATTAGTCTTCCAGGAACACTGCCACTTTTAACTTTAAAGGAATCTAAGTCTATACTTACAACCCCTGTTTTTTCTAATTCCTCCCAGTTCTTCTCCATATACTCTTCGTAATCTTTGTTTATTGTATTTATTAAATTTAAGGATTCCTCCCTTGGAATGGTTCTTAAGTAATTACTCAATACCCTCATGATTTCCGTATATTTTGCCCCATCACTAAAGTAAGGGGAATTTAATATATTTTTAATTAAATTTATCCTATCCTCTGGGAAGTATTTATTTAAATTCTCCATCATAAAAGTCATAAATAATTTATCCCTGTTAGATTGTAAGTGGTATGCAAGATATATATTGTTTTCTGACATATATACTTCAGTATTATAGGAACCTACGACAGCAAGGGTATTGTTTATATTTCCATCCTCTATCTCAATTGATGATACAATATAGGTAACATCAAAATTATGATACATATACTCAGGAATCATTGGTAAATAATAACTGTTGTACTCTATTTTTACATCATTCCATACAATTGGAAAGGGTATATCATTATTCTCATTATACTTTGATACAATTAAATACAATTTACCATTGTAGAGTCTGGAATCAGTATAGGTACCATTTATATCCATTTTCCAATTTATTTTTGGATTTTCGGGGTTAGATAGGTCATAGTTTAATATCTTGCCATTTGGATTATCTATAATTGTTAAAGTATTGTTGTGTAAGTATAAAATACCCCCTTTGGAGATATTACTTAAAATTTTTGCAGATTCTGGAGGAAGAGCATCTATAATATAGGTTGATCTTTTTGAAAAATAATGCTTTGAATGTGATGAATATCTTGTCATTTGATATTCTGGAGAGTAATAAATATAATTTCCATCAGTCTTTAAAATATCTCCCTCATCAATACCCTCAACTTGAACATTTGTTTTAGAGTGCCTATCTATGGTCATTTCATTACTCATAGTAT
>JAHEPY010000011.1 GCA_019561565.1 Methanothermococcus sp. SCGC AD-155-M21 | reverse complement strand
ATAGATCCAAAGTATGTTTATGCGTGGAATAACAAAGGAGATGCTCTCTATAATCTAGGAAAATATAATGAAGCAATAGAATGTTTTAATAAAGCATTGGAAATTGATCCAGATAATGACCATGCAAAGCACATGAAAGAAAATGCTCTTAATAATCTGAGAAAACATGAAAAAACAATAGACAAAGAAGATACAGAACAGATTGCAACAACTAATAATGAAAAAGAAGATACAGAACAGGGTGCAACAACTAATAATGAAAATACTTCTACAATACCTTACATTGGCAATATATCTATAATAGGTATAATAATATTATCATTATTGATTATATCCTCTATATTCTATACTCGCCATAAGAAGAAAGACAGTGATAAAGAGGCTGAGGGTACTCTTTATAAGAATGAAGAGGCATCTAAATCAGAACTTGAACCAAAAGCAGATGAAAATACAAAACCAGAGTTAAAAATTGAACTTCCAATCAACATACTTACTCTAAATGTTTGGAAGAAAGTTGAGATGGAAATAGTAAATAAAGGAGATGCTATAGCAAAGAACATAATATTTGAATTCTCAGAGGATGTTGCCATAAGAAACCTGCCAGAAATTGAAGTTAAACCAAAAAGTAAAAAAATAGTAGAGTTCTATCTCAAGCCCAATGTTTTGGGAGAGGTTCCTCTTGAGGTTAAAGTAAGATGTAAAGACCACTTAAACAGAGAGTATGAGTTCAGGGAAACAATAATACTCGAAGTTAAGGAAAAAGTTGAAGAAACTCCAGAAAAGGGAATATCTCCAGCAGAATTCACTCCAAAGCCAACAACTCCAAAAACATTCCCTCCAGAACTTTCAGAGAGATATGTAGAAGTAGAATTCATAGGAAAAGGAGGATTTGCAAGGGTATTCAAGGCAAAGCGTAAAGATGGAAAAGAAGTAGCAGTAAAAATACCAATATCACTGGATGAATCCACAGGAAAATCCTTCCTTAAGGAGATAGAGAATTGGACTAAATTAAATCATAAAAATATAGTTAAGGTTTATCATTACAATATCCTCCCAATTCCATACTTTGAAATGGAATTGTGTGATCACTCACTGGAAGATATAGGTAAACCTATGGATATAGAAGAGACAGCATGGATTATATTTAATACAGCAGAGGGATTAAAATACGCCCATTCTCAAAAAATCATACATCTGGATCTAAAACCTCACAATATCCTACTTAAAGATGGTATTCCAAAGATCAGTGATTGGGGATTGAGTAAGGTTATGACAGAATCTTCCTCAGCAACAGCAAACAAAGGTTTCACACCAATCTATGCCTCTCCAGAACAGATAGATAGTAAAAGTAAGGATGAAAAAACAGATATATGGCAACTCGGAGTAGTTTTCTATGAACTTGTTACTGGAGAACTACCATTCAAGGGAGATGGATTTGTCGAGATACTGACAGCAATAACAACAAAGGAACCAGTTAAGCCTTCAGAAATCAATCCAGAGGCAAAGGAAGTTGAAAAAATTATAATGAAATGCTTAAAGAAGAATAAAAAAGAGCGTTATCAGTCTGTTAAGGAATTGCAAAGGGATTTATCTAAATATCTTGGAATAAAATATAAAGAATCTTTAAAGTTAAGTGTAAGCAGAGGAGATTCCAGAAGGTCAGCCTACTACTGTTGCGAACTCCTTTTGATGAGCATGAAAGATAACAACATAATAGAGGCCTATAAATATGCCTCAGATCTATTAAATTATACTGAGGGTGAGGTTAAACAGGAGGTTCAAGAATTATGTGGGGATTTAAAGTTTAGAATAGAAAATGGAATAAATGATATTCCAGAGGAACTTATAAAAAAGGCTGAGGTTATAGCCCATAAAATAAGGGTGGGATTCTGATGAAGTAGTTGTATGGAGTATAAGCAGTAAAATTATATCTTTTAAAGTTAATTTTTTCTTAAATCTTTTACATTCAAATGAGAGCATTTTCTTTCATGTGCTTTGCATGGTCATTATCTGGATCAATTTCCAATGCTTTATTAAAACATTCTATTGCTTCATTATATTTTCCTAGATTATAGAGAGCATCTCCTTTGTTATTCCACGCATAAACATACTTTGGATCTAT
>JAHEPY010000010.1 GCA_019561565.1 Methanothermococcus sp. SCGC AD-155-M21 | reverse complement strand
AGGGGCAGTTGGAGTGGCCTGGGGGGCCATGAGTCAGAAGGCTGCAACAATTGCCACAGGGTTTAATAGATGGGGAATACCTATAATAGTTGGACCCCATGGAATAAAGTATAGGAGGCTTTATTTAAGTGATGGAGAGGACTTTGAGGTATATGATAAAAAACTTAATAAGACCATAAAAATGGATCCCACTCCAGAACACTTAATAACTGCTGCAGAGAGTTTTGAAGAATGCATCTGCAAAATACCTAAATTATGTATGAGGCCAAATGATGGGGGTAAAGGAAGGGGTATGAAGGTATATCACTATGTAACCTTATATGAAAAGTACTTTAACTGTATGNCTCCAGATCTTGAGAAATTCATAAGAAATGAGGCAGATATTCCATTTATGTTAAAGGACAAAATAAAGGAATATTTAAATGAGAAAAATTGGGAACCCAGGGAGGAATTACCAAGAGAGCCCACATTACTGCCATAAGAAAGATTATNCCCATATTTATTTATATTTTCAATAAAAAAATAAAATAATTAAAATAATTAAAAAAATAATTTAAGAAAATAAAAAATAAATAGAAAAAAGGAGTTTAAAGAGAAATTTATAAAAATAAAAATAATAAAACATCTATAAAAGAAGAAGGGATAAAAAGATCAGAGAGTAAAAACATAGGATCCCATAAAAGACTTTACTTATATGACATCCCTATATAAAGGAAATGAGTAAAAAGTAGCAGAGTTAATAGGCGTTATAAGGCTACAGGGCATTATACCTAAGAAGGATAAAAACCCATAAAAAGTAAAGAATCCTTAAAAAACTTTATCCCATAAAATTTTATTTTATTTTTTTAACAGATTTAACAATTAAGGTGGAAATGTGTTAGGTAGAAATATACCATATCAACCTACGGCAGGGACTAATTTAAACCATGCTGAACTAGTAAGTACTAAAATAGCCGTAAATATGGTTAAAAGAAGTAAAAACCCTTTATTGATATTAGGGCAGAATGGAGGGAAGGTCAGTAAGTACTTGGAGGATCTAAATATTGAAAAGATACATACTCCAAGGGATATGAACCTATTGGATGCCATGAAAAAAATAGCAACGGAAAAAAAACATGATTTAGTTTTATTTATGGGTATAAAGTACTATTACTTAGCCCAGGCCATATCCTATTTAAAGCACTTCTCAGATACCACAACAATGACCCTTGATGGTAAATATCACCCCAATGCCAACTATTCCCTTCCAAACATGGAAGATGTGGAGCATATTGAGGCAATAAAACGTTTTAAAATGTTATTAAGTAATCCCTAAGGTGAGGATCCATGAACCCAAAAATAGTAGTACTTGACCCATCGAAATGTTCCAAGTGCAATGACTGTGTAGTTAAGTGTGAAGAGATACATGGTATAACAAGAGTAAAAAAAGCAGGAGGCGTACCTATATTCTGTATGCAATGTGAAAATGCCCCATGTATGAATATTTGTCCAGTAGATGCAATATATCTAAAGGATAATATACCCATTGTAAATAGGGATAGATGTATAAGTTGCAGTATGTGTGAAATTGCCTGCCCAATTGGAGCCATCTATACAAAGGAAAGGATTGCCCATAAATGTACCCTATGTTTGGATGTAGATAGAATTACCCCGGCCTGTGTTGAGGCCTGCGGGGATAATGCCCTAAAATTAATATGTGATGAATGTTTGGAAACCATTAAAGAACCTAAAAGAAGAAAATTAATAAAACTATTGGCAGAGGAATGGAGTGAAGGAGTTTAATTATATATTATTACTTTAATTTTTTATTTTTTTATATA
>JAHEPY010000009.1 GCA_019561565.1 Methanothermococcus sp. SCGC AD-155-M21 | reverse complement strand
ATTAAATTATTTTGGTGATAGCTATATCAGATAAATCCAATGAGATAAAACTTACCAAGATGGTAAAACTTCATGGTTGAGCATGCAAACTTCCCAATACCCAATTGGAATACCTTACTAAGGGAATAGTTTCAAAGGAGGATTTAAAAAATACCTATATTGGATTAGGAGATGATGCAGCAGTAGTTATTAGAAATAACATGGCAATTGTAAAAACTGTTGATGTTTTTACCCCCATAGTGGATGACCCCTATATTCAAGGTAAGATTGCAGCCTGCAATTCCACAAGTGATGTTTATGCCATGGGAGTACTGGATATAACTGGAGTACTGGTAATTATGGGAATACCTGAGACTCTTCCAGCGGCAATATCTAAAAAAATGTTAATGGGATTCCAAGATTTTTGTAGAGAAGATAACACTTCAATAATAGGTGGGCATACCATAGTAAACCCTTGGCCCCTTATGGGAGGTGCTGTAATAGGTGTTGGCACTAAGGAGGATATACTTACAAGAGGGGGAGCAAAGGAAGGAGATAGAATCCTATTAACAAAACCCTTAGGTACCCAAAGTGCAATGGCCCTTTCAAGGGTAGAACCAGAGTATAGTGATTTATTGGATATGGAAAAATCAGAAAGGGAGAAAATAATTAATAAAGCCATTGAATTAATGACATTATCCAATAAAAAGGGACTTTTGGCCCTTAGAAAACTGGAAGAAGAAGTGGGAAAAAAAATTGCCCATGCAATGACAGATATTACTGGCTTTGGTATATTGGGACATGGCAATGAGGTAGCAAAAGAGAGCAATGTTGATATTGAGATACATTCCCTACCAGTGATAAAGGGAAGTGATTATCTTGCTTCCCTATTTGGCCATCCACTACTGGAGGGATATGGAGCAGAAACTGCAGGAGGCCTATTTATTTCCATAGAGAGGGAATATGTTGAGGATATGATAGATATGCTTCATAAATATGGCTGTTATGGGTTTGAAGTGGGTAGAGTTAAATCAGGTATTGGGAAGGCATATTTAAGTAAGAATTTAAAGATATTGAAGGTATGATAGAG
>JAHEPY010000008.1:7424-14786 GCA_019561565.1 Methanothermococcus sp. SCGC AD-155-M21 | reverse complement strand
AGAAGATGGAGAAAATAATATTATAAATATTTATATATTACTTTATAATTATACTTAATTATTTATATTATTTATTATTTATATTATTTATATTTATATTATTTAAAAAAGTTAAAAAAATGGAAAGAATAAAAATATTTTCCCCTTGGATGATACAATGGATAAAGAAATATTGTTTGAATGCCCAGTATGCAGTGAGGTAGTGCCCCATGAAATAATAAAGAAAATGGAATCAAAAAGACATCTTAAATTAACAGTGAGATGTCTAAATTGTGGCCATACTCACAACATGGAAAAAACAGTTAAATTAAAGGACATAAAAATAATAATAAGTAGATATGGGGTATCTGAAAAAAAGGTTGTTCAATTTCCAACAGATGAAATTTTAGAGGTTGGAGATTTTATTAACATTCAAGGGGAGGATGTTGAGATAACCAGTATAGAAACTACAAAGAGGGTATCATCCTCAAAAATTCAAGATATTGAAACACTATGGGCAAAATCCATAAGTATTCCTAAGAAAATAGGTATATCCATCAATGATGGAAAAACTACCTATTCTGTTAATGTATTGGTCCCTCAGGATTATGTATTTGATAATGAAAGTATCTATCGCATAGGAAATGCCTTTTTTAGAATAAAAATGATAAAAACTGAAAAAGGTACATTTAAAAGGGAAATTGCAGGTAAAATAAAAAGAATATATGCTGAAAATGTAAAACCCTTTAAAAAATACAAGGATTTGAGTGAATACTACAATAATTTGTAAATTAAATAATTTAGTGATTAAATAATTAGCAATTAAGTAATAAATAATGAAATAATTAAATAAACCATGAAAAAATTAAAATTAAATAGGTTTATGAGGTGCAATTATGGCAAAAGTAAGGGCCAGATCCAGTAAAGGAAAAAGAGTTGCCAGAGATACTTGGAAAACAAAATCCTGGTATAACATATATACGCCCCAATCATTTGGAGGAGATTTAATAGGCCAAACCCCAGCAAATGATCCATCCAATGTTATTGGAAGAGTGGCAGAGGTTAGTTTAAAGGATTTAACTAATGACCATTCAAAACACATGGTAAGAATGTACTTTAAAATAAATGGAGTTAGTGGCAATAATGCTACAACTCAATTTGTTGGCCATGATACCACAAGGGAGTATTTAAAGTCCTTAATTAGGAGGAGACGAAGTAAAATAACAACAATTACTGATGTTAAAACAAAGGATGGTTATAAAATAAGAGTAAAGGCCAT
The DNA here is from genome assembly GCA_019561565.1 of Methanothermococcus sp. SCGC AD-155-M21. GTDB lineage: Archaea > AGJL01 > Methanococci > Methanococcales > Methanococcaceae > Methanofervidicoccus. The sequence continues at coordinate 13,528 of JAHEPY010000008.1, read as the reverse complement.
GGTATTAACAGCAGTTAGGGCAAGAGACTGCCATAAAAGAGACATAAGAAAAAAAATGGAAGAAATAGTTGGAGAAACTGCTAAAAATCAAACATTCCCAGAATTTGTTCAATCTATGTTATTGGGAGGATTAGGCTCTAAAATATATGGAGAATGTAAAAAAATATTCCCAATGAAGAGGGTAGAAATATATAAATCGGAGGTTTTAGAGTTTGGTAAGCCTGTAGAGACTTCTGAGCAGGAAACTAAGGAGGAAACTTCAGATTCTCCTGCAGAGGAGGAGATTACAGAGGAATGTGCAGAGATGGAAATGGAATCTAAGGAATAATTAGAAATAATAAATTAATTAAAATAATTTTTATTTTTTTTATATCTTTTTTACATAATTTAAAAATGATTATTTTTATATATTATAGTTTTTAATTAATATATTATCTTTAATTTTATAATATCCTTTAATTTTAAATATCTTTATTTTTTTAACTTTTATTTTATTTAATTAGGTGAGTTTATGGAAAAAATAAACTTGGATAAATACAAAAATATTGAAAGACATATTGAAAGGGAATTTATAAACTTAAATCCCATCCAAAGGGGTGGTGTTCCTCCAGTGGAATCAAAAAAAGCAATATATGAATACTGGGATGGATACAGTGTTTGTGATTATTGTGGAGGGCGCCTTGATCAGGTAAAAACCCCTTCAATATGTGAATTTTTAAATGATCTCTCAAAGTTTTTAGACATGGACATCTCAAGAACCACCCATGGGGCAAGGGAAAGTAAATTTATAGTTATGCACTCCCTATGTAAAGAAGGAGATTATGTAATATTGGACGAAAATGCTCACTATACATCCTATGTCGCAATAGAAAGGGCCAAATTAAACTATGCTAAGGTTAAAAATAATGGATACCCTATCTATAAAATAGATCCTCAGAAATATAAGGAGACTATCGAAAAAATAGAGGATGAGGGAGGAAATATTGGTTTAATATTACTTACCCATGTTGATGGAAACTATGGAAACTTAACTGATGCAGAAAAAGTGGGAAAAATAGCAAAAAAAAAGGGATATCCATTTTTATTAAATTGTGCCTATACTGTTGGTAGAATGCCAGTTAAGGGAAAAAAGTTAAAAGCAGATTTTTTAGCCTGCTCAGGACATAAGAGTATGGCCTCATCTGGTCCAATAGGGATATTATCAATGAGAGATGAATTCGCAGGAGAGGTATTAAAAACTTCAAAGGACTACCCTGTTAAAGAGGTGGAATTTCTTGGATGTACCAGTAGGGGAGTTCCATTAATATCCCTTATGGTTAGTTTCCCATATATCTTAGAGAGGGTTAAAAAATGGGAGGTGGAATTAAAAAAGACAAGGTATGTTGTAGAGGAATTGGAAAAAATAGGTTTCAAACAAATAGGAGTAAGGCCCAAGGAGCATGATTTAATTAAATTTGAAACACCCATACTTGATGAAATAGCCCAGAGGGATAAGAGAAAAGGATATTTCTTTTATGATGAATTGAAAAAAAGGGGTATTGGGGGCATAACAAGAGGAGTTACTAAGGAAATAAAGATGAGTGTTTATAGCCTAACCTGGGAGCAGGTAAATTATGTAGTGGATTCCATAAAAAGTATAGTTATTAAATAGGCTTTAAAAAATAAATTAAAAAAATAATATAATAAAAACAATGAAATAAAATATTAGGTAGAATAACTATGATAGATTCCAAAACTAAACTTTTAGGACTTATTGGCCATCCAGTGGAGCATTCCCTATCTCCTATTATGCATAATGAGGCACTAAGGCATAGGAATTTAAATTATGTTTATCTAGCCTTTGATGTGCATCCAAATAGTTTAAAGCATGTTGTCAATGGAGCAAAGGCCCTTGGAACATTTTCAGGATTTAATGTTACAGTGCCCCATAAGGTAGAGATAATTAAATACTTAGATGAAATAGATAATGAGGCCCAACTTATAGGGGCTGTTAATACTGTAAAAATTAAGGACAATAAAGCAATTGGATACAATACCGATGGCTTAGGAGTTAGAATGTCCCTTGAAGAGGAGACAGGTAGGGTAAAGGGAAAAAATATTTTAATAATTGGTGCAGGGGGTGCTGCAAGGGCAGTATCATTTGAATTGGCAAAGGATAATACTATAACTATTGTTAATAGAACAGTTGAAAATGCAAAAACCTTAGCCAAGGATATATCTAAGAAATTAAATAAAAACATAGGTTATGGGGGCCTAAATATAGATATTGAGGATTACAATATAATTATTCACACCACTCCTGTTGGTATGTATCCCAATATCAATACAAAGCCCATAATAGATGTGGATAAAATTAATAAAGATATGGTAGTAATGGATTTAATATATAATCCAAGAGAAACTGTTCTTTTAAAAGAATCTAGAAATAGGGCAGCAAAAACCATCAATGGACTTGGAATGTTAGTTTATCAGGGGGCCATAGCCTTTGAGATATGGACAGGCATAAAACCAGATATTAAGGTTATGAAAAGAAAAATAGAAAGTATTATTTAAAAATTATGTGGTATTACAATAAAAAAATAATAATAAAAAAATAAAATAATTAAAAAAAATATGGTAATAACTATGCTAAAAGTAATTTATGATGGCAATTTAATAAGAGAGGGAAATAAAATACTTGAGGCATCCTCCTCTGTAACATTTATTAAAACTAAGGAGCATAATATAATAGTGGATACCTCCTCCAAAGACAAAAGGGATATAATAATAGAGGGATTGGCAAAGTTAGGTTTATCTCCTGAGGATATAGATATTGTAATAAATACCCATAGCCATTGGGACCATGTGGAGAATAATGATCTATTTAAAAATGCAAGGATTATTGACTATGAAAATTATAAATCCTTTGAGGATAGGGAGATAGAGATTATAAAAACTCCTGGACATACTGAGGATAGTATATCTGTTATATATATGGATTATATCATAGTTGGAGATGCCTCCCCTTTAAAGGATAATATATTAAATGATATAGAACCAAAATTAAATATTGATGAAAAATTAGCATTAAAAACACTTAAAAAAATAAAGTCTATGGGTAAAAATATTATTACAGGTCATGAGGGTATATACTTTATTAAGTGAGATTATTTAAGATTTTTAATTTATAAATATTAAATTATTTTATGCTATTCCATAATCATTTTATATTTCATTTTTTAATAAATTTTATTATTGTCTTAAACAAAACTATTTGTGCTAAAAATAAACAATTAAATACATGGGAGGAAAAGGAATTTATAAGGTTATAAAACATCTATCGGAAGAAAAAGGGATAGAAAGATCAGAAAGATTGAAAAGGACATAAGAGTCCTTAAAAGACTTTACTTCATAAGGCATCCCTACAGCGGAATGGGTGTTAGAAAAGCAGCAGAGAAATAGGAATTATAATGCTACAGGCTATTCATACTTATTTACAAAGAGTATTTTAAAGTTTTTAAAGAAATAAGTTTAATGTGTTATGCATTTGACTATAATTTTTTTATATTACTTTTATTTATTATTTTATTTATGCCATATCCTACTAAAAATAAAGGATTTAATGAGGGTAATTTTATGAGGAAAATATACTTTGCCACAGGAAATCTCAATAAAGTTAAGGAATTAAACATAATTTTAAGTGATATAAATAATATATCAATTGAACAGATAAACCTTCCCTATCCTGAGATTCAAGGTACCTTGGAGGAGGTTTCAGTGTTTGGAGCAAAGTATGTCCATAAAAAAATAAATGAGCCAGTGATTGTGGAGGACAGTGGATTCTTTGTAGAAACTTTAAAGGGCTTTCCAGGTACCTATTCAAGGTATGTACAGGAAACAATAGGGAATAAGGGAATATTAAAACTTTTAGAGGGCAAAGGGGGGAATCATAGGGGAGCATACTTTAAAAGTGTAATAGGATACTGTGATGAAAACGGAGTAAAATTATTCAAGGGAGTTGTAAATGGGAGAGTATCCCATGATATAAGAAGTAAAGGCCATGGTTTTGCATACGATAGTATATTTATACCCGAGGGAGAAGAGAAAACATTTGCAGAAATGGATATAAAAGAAAAAAGTAAAATATCCCATAGAAAAAGGGCATTGGATAACTTTAAGGAATTTTTAAAAACTATTTAAAATTAATCCCTTAATACTTCATAGTATATCTTGGCCATGTTTAATAAGTCCTCAATTTTTATATGTTCATTAGGTTGATGGGCAGTTTCATCTCCAATTCCCCATACAACTGTATCATAATTTTTTGCCCTTAAAAATGCCCCTACTGTACCTCCCCCCATACCACATAGGATCGCCTCTTTGTTTAATACTTTTTTTATAGCATTTTTTAATTCAATAACTATTTCAGAGTTTTCTGATGTTTTCTGGGAACTTTCCTCCTGTATTACTTCATACTCAATAGTAATATCATTTTTATTGTCGTAATGTATTATATACTTCTCAATATTATCTTTAAAGTATTTTATAAATTCTTCAATATCCCTTAATAAATCATAGGTAGTATAATCAGGTAATATCCTACAATCAAAGTAAAGTTCAACATATCCTGGAATAGTATTTATATTCTCCACATTGTTGGTAATCATTGTGGGCTCAAATGTGGAATAGGGTGGAGAGAATAAATTATCTCTTCTGTCATACTTAGAATATAACCTATTATAAAGATTATTGGCAAAGTTAAATGCCAAGACATTTGCATTTATACCATCATTGGGAGTACTGCCATGACACTGTTTTCCTTTAATTTTAAATTTAAGCCATAGGATGTTTTTCTCCGCTATTTCAATATAATTACCCTCTGGAGTTCCAAAGTCAGGTACTATTATTAAATCCCCTTTATTAAATATTTCACTCTCGTATTTTAATAAATGCTGAATACCATATTTACTACCACATTCCTCATCGGACACAAATATTAGACTTAAATTATACTTTGGATTAAAATCTCTATCCCTACCTTCAAATATTAATTTTAATAGTAATAATGAAGATACAATACCCTTATGATTGTCCTCACTACCCCTTCCATATATTACCCCATTTTTAATAATAGGTTCATAGGGGGAATGATTCCAGAGATTCAATTCTCCTTCAGGCACAGTATCAATGTGGGATATAATATGCAATGTTTTATCCCTTTTAAAATCTAATTTTGCCACAATATTTGGTCTAACTATATTTTTATCGTCCAATGTATCATAGTTGGTAATACTACAATTTTTAATATTATATTTATTTATATATTCCTTTAATTTATTTAAAATATAATTACCCTTTTCTTTTTCTCCAACCCCTCCAAAGGAAGGATTTACCGAATTTATTTTAATTAAATCAGATGCCAATATTTTACATTCTTCAATTATATGGGTTTTAATCCTATCATTAACCATAATATCCCTGGATGATTTTTTATATATTAATTATTATATATTCTGCTATAATTATATATATCATTAAAATTATTATATGTAATTTAATTACATGGAATTTAACATATAAAAAAATATAAAAACTATTACAACGGTAATTGAAGTAAAAAATATAAATAAATATAAATAATAATAAAAAATATAATATATTGTAAACAATACATTATAAAATAAAAATAATTATATTATAATATATGTTAAATAAATACAATGTTGAGGTATATTATGTTATTATAATTTTATAACTTTGGAGATTGATATTATGGTTGAGGATATTGATAAAGGTACACCCAATAATGAAAACAGTGATTACACCAATAAATTAAAAAAATTAAAGGGTAAAAGGGCATCTAAATCTAATTCAAAGAAATATGTATATATATTATTGGTAGTAGTTGTAGTATCAGGGTTATCATTTATAGCTTTCAATATATATAACAACATGATGGAGGAAGCCCATCAAAGGACCATAGCCTTGGAGAAGGCCAAAGATAGAGCAATAAATACTACAAACCAGATGTTTTTACAATACCCCGGTGATCCACAACATACCCTATATATCAATAAAATTGAAAATTGTAACTCAATAGATGAAGTAAAAAATGTATTAAATGA
>JAHEPY010000008.1:0-7414 GCA_019561565.1 Methanothermococcus sp. SCGC AD-155-M21 | reverse complement strand
GGTAAATAACTATATAGAATTTAAAATCTATAAAGATGACAAAATTAATTATACCAAAAACACCTATGGATCATACTATAATGATAGTTTTTATGCTAAGACAATAGTGGATAAAATTAAAAACGCCAAATTCAGAAATGAAGTTGATAATATATTAAAAAATGCCAATATTGAAGAGAATGCAAGAAGATACTATATTAATAAGATAGAGAATAGTGTGGCATTTTATAATTATTATAGGGTTCCATTATATGGTCCAAAAAGACTTATATCTGGTGAGGAACTTTTAAATTATGTAAATACGTTAAGTCTTACAGACATTAAAAATCTCAAAATAACACCTGTATCATTCAATAGGGTTGCAATTGTAGTTTCTGGGACCCAATGTGGTAAAATACCCTATGAAGGGAATAAAATAGAAATTTATAACAAAAATAATGCCAGTGTAGAACCCATATTGGGTATTATTAATTCCTCCTATGTAATAATCAAAGATATGGAGTATTCAGAATCAAAGGATGTATCCAACAATCTAAATGAGGATGGATATACTACTTTTGTTTTAAGTACTTCAAATATAACCTATAAGTTGTATAATGTTCCAGGAATACTATATGCAACAGCCGCAGATAGGTTGGATTATAATACAATTAAGGATAAGTTTGGTAGATATGGGGAAAAGTTAAACAAAATACAAGAAGATACACAAATATTTGATGAAGATGCCAAGTATCTATTGGTGTTAACGGTTCCCTCAGATTCTATACCAAATATAGTATCCATGGGGGATGAGGATATTTACATTGTGAATGTGGAGTGATAATATGAGGCCCTATATATTATTGTTTCTTATTATTACACTCCCCTTAGTTTCTGGTGGATCTACCATAGGTACAATAGAAGGATACTGGAAAATATCCTATGATATTACAAATACAAATCCCTATACAGTATTTGTGGCTGTGCCCTATTATGATATAGACTTCTTCAGTATTCCATTAAAATCTTCAAAGGATTTCACAACAGCGAATATGCCAGTAATTTATTTCGTTAACCAAGACTATGGAGGGATTTACACAACCTTAAATGGAGAGTTGGGTTTTTGGATGCCCCCCTATACTACGGTGAAAGTACATAGGGAGGGTGATTTATTATATGTATTAAATACTGCCAATACCACTCAAAATAAATATAGAGTTGCAGGTCCAGCATTAGTATCCAATACTGTGATATTTGATGAAAAAGAGCAGATGGATTTATTATATAAAAAGGGAGTAAAGGTTGATAACTACAGACTTTATGTAAGAGGTAAATTTCTAAAATCTCAAGATTCTGATGTAGTGAGCATGGTTATTCCTGCACCTTTGGTATTAAAGAATTATAATAAATTTAATAAAATTGTTGGAAAAGGTGATGCTGATATTTGGGTAAATTCCTATAATGATTATATTAAAGGGCATGAAAAAATATCCTATAAAAAGCATCCTGAGTTATATGATGCCTTTAATGACGATACCCTAATACCCAAGATGCTCACTGAACCAGATGATGGTAGTATGAATATAAAGTTATTTGATGTACCTGCCATGGTATTTACTACAACAGATAATACACCTATTGAGTTTTCATATATTATGTATTCCTATGATACAAATTAAATATTTATGGTATAAAATAGAAATTATATAATATATTATTTTTAATATATTTTTATAAATATAGAATTGGTGTTTATTATGAGGGGACAGATTTCACTGGAGTTCTCTATTTTGTTTTTGGCATTGTTGGTGGTTGTGATTATATCCACTATGACCCCAGGTATGTTTGGATATAAAGAGGTAATAGAAACATCCTCTGCAAGTATAGGACATGCTGCACTTTCTAAATTAAAAACAAATATTGACATGCTTGCCACTACTGATGTAGGTTCAGTAAAAGTGGTGTATATAAAGAGCCCCCCTGGAATCTGGGAAGTAAATGGAAATAGTATTACACTAAAGGGCAATGGATACAATATATCCACAAATTGCAATATTAATTTAAGTTCAAATTATAACGGTTATAACACAAATTTAAGTACCATTGGAGTAGTACTTACAAGAAATAACGTAGGTATAAATATAGAATGGCCATAATCTCCACAATCATTTAATTAAATATTTATTAATTTTATTTTTTAATTAATCAGTAATATATACTCATTAAATGCCTCTCTGGAGGTGCCTACCAATACCCTCATATGCTCTCCCTTGGAGGAGATTACCCTCTCTAATTTTCCCCTAACAATTATTTTTTCCCCATTAAAGGCCTGGCCTGCGTAGGTATGGGTATAGGATACTACCTCCTTAATACTTGAGGGTTCCAAATGATAGTTATTCTCTATTAAACTAGTATCTATTATTTCAATATCCTCTACCCCATAGATTGCAGGATTATCAAAAATATATCTGTCATTGATTACCCTACATTGAATTTCAATGGTTCCAATACCTTTGTAGGTAATTTCCCCATACTTTGAGTTTATTTCCCTCCAATCCCTTGTGGCCAATATATCAAACATGGTATTATATATTAACCCCCTATTGTACTTCCTCCGTTCATGAAAAATAAAATCATTGTAGGAGATAGTATTATCCTTTATTCTTTTATTATATGCTTTTTTCCAAAATTCCTCCGATAGCGGATGGATGATTTTTTTATATTTTTTTTTATAGTTTTCCTCTTCTCCATTGAAGATGGACTTTAAGATCTCCCTTGCCAATTTATGGTTTTCCATACTATATATCACAAAATCAATATCTGAGTTCTCATTGTTTAACTTTATTACAGTGGAGCCAGATATTCCCATATATTTATAATCAATACCCTCCTCATGGAATATATTGGCTAAATATTTGCATTTTTCTTCAAATTTGTTTTTACTGTCAATTAATATTTCCTCCAATCTATCCTTGGGAGTTAATATGTTAATTATCCTATCCTTTGGAATTGCATGTAATAAAATATCCTTAGTATCATCATAATATAGATAATCAGGAAAATAATCCTTTAATATATCATAGGTTTTTTTAGTATCAGTTATTTTAATATATTTTTTTCCATTTAATTGGCGTATGTCCTTAATATCTAATCTATATTTTTTTATGATATCTTTATTTGAGTTATCAAGATATAGGTATCTTAAAAAAGCAAAAATTTTATCCTTAGGATGATCATAGGTATTTACTGCAAAAAATCCAATTTCTGTTTCAATGAAATCCCTTAATCTAACTTTTATCATAATTTCCCATTTAAATATTTTAAATGCCCTGTAATAATTGATTTTAATTATATTCGAGCACATAATATCTTAAATTTATAATTTATAATATAAATAAAATAATATAAATGGATAAAATATTAATAAAGAGGATTTTACTTTAAATCTATCTCTACTTTACATTAAACTAAGGATTATAATACTATATTGTAAAGGATTTCCTGCTCTTTCAGTGCTTAGGAACATCTAAGGAAGTATAAAGAGATTTTTACTTATTATTATTTATTTTCTTAAGTATTTTAAAATCTTAGATTATTATTTTATTATTATTTTATTTTTCTTATATTTTATTATTTTTATTTTTTTTAAATAATTTTATTAATTTTTAATTATTTTATTTTTTTCATGACCATATAAATTTATTTTTTTAATTTTCTATATTCTGTTTCAAAATTTTTATCATATAGTTTAGAATATTCATAATACTTTGGGTTTAACACATCCCCAACAATTATTAAGGCAGTTTTTTTTATACCTGCCTCTTTTACCTTATCTGCTATGCTCTCTAAGGTACCACTTACTATTATTTCATCATTCCAGGAGGCATGATAAACCACTGCAACAGGAGTATCCCTTTTATAACCTCCCTCAATAAGATCCTCTACTACCTTATCTATCATTCCAACCCCTAAGTATATGGCCATAGTGGCATCATGTTTTGATAAATCCTTTAAACTTTCATTTTCAGGCTTTGGAGTTCTTCCTTCAGGTCTTGTTATTATCACCGTCTGAGAAACCTTTGGAAGGGTTAATTCTGTCTTTAAAGAACTTGCTGCTGCAAAGAGAGAGGTTACCCCTGGTATTATATCCACATCTATGTTGTATTTTTTTAATTCATCTATTTGCTCCTTAATTGCTCCATAAATAGAGGGATCTCCAGTATGTACCCTTACAACCTTTAAATTTTTTTTAAGGGCCTCAACTATTACCTCTATAATTTCCCCTAAGTTCATTGTGGCACTATTGTATATCTTAGCATTTTTTTTATTATAATTTAAAACTTCTTTATTTACTAAGGATCCTGCATATATTAAAACATCGGCATCTTCAATGGCTTTTTTTCCCTTCAATGTTATTAATTCAGGATCTCCAGGCCCTGCTCCAACAATTGTTATTTTTTTCAAAATAACCACCTATTTATTTTTTAATTCTATTCTATGGATTTATTTAGGTTTATTTATCCCTATATATTTTATAATCATATTTTTAATATAATCCTATATTCCTAATAATTTTTTTAATTCTCTCATCTTAGGAGGAATTTCATCCCATCTCCAAAAACCTCTCAATATCTCATCCATGGAATAGTAGTCCTTTAAATAATTTATCCATTTATCCCAAAGTTTCGGATATAATTCCTTAACTCTGAAAAACTCACTGTTAAGTGCAGAAGGACACAGATAACAACCTATTCTTTCAAATCCTTTATCATACAATGGATTGTAGGGCAGATCATTTGAATAGATATAACTCCAAACATCCAATGCATTCCAATCCAATATGGGAAATAAATTACTTTGGAAATCAATAAATCCACTTTTTCTTATATAATTTAAGTTGGATCTTGCAAAACTTTCAAATTTTCTTGATCCATCAATAGTTAATATTCTTTTATTAGGATATTCCTCCATAAAAAAATTCTTTAACGGGATCAATTTACAAACACTATTGCACCATCTATTATCCTTTGTAGGGATGCCCTTTTCATATAACTCCTCCCAAAAGTATCCCCATTTACAATATGTAAATTTAAATCATAGGACTTAGCAAACTTTTTTATGTATTTTAAGGTAGCCTGATACTCCAAACCAGTATCTATAAATATAACATCTATATCAGGCATAATCTCCTTTGCTAAAAGGGTTGAAACCTCACTATCCTTTCCCCCACTAAAGGAGGCATTTATTACATAACCTTTATCCCTATATTTATCCATATATTTTTTGAGAATATTCTTAGATAACTTTAAAAAACTATCCATTTTGTCTTTATTCTCCCTTAAATATTCTGTTATTTTTTTAATGGGTATGTCCTCCCTCTTTCTTCTTAAGTCTTTCACTTTAATCCTATCATTTCTTTTAATACCTACTCCAATAAATTCTCCCATTTCCAAGCCTACAAAATAGTCCTCATTATTTAGGATCCTTAGATAATCATCATAGTTATTTATATATTCCTCCTTTAGATATTTACCCTTTAACCTTCTCTTTGTAGGCTTTAAGTATATTTTTTCTTTATCTGCCATCTGATAGTAATAGGGCGCAGGAATAAATTTCCAATCTAAATCAATTAAATCAAACTCTAAGATTCCTATCTGGATATTCTTTTCCAAGTATATTTTTTTTCTATAATCCATACCTGTAAGTTTTTCAAGTAATATTAAATCATCATAATCAAAGTTTAAACCTGTTAATTTATTAATAACATCTATTTCATATTTTGATGCAAATTTAGTGTCCTCTTTAAATGTATTTTCTTTTATCGTTTTTTTATTTTTATTAAATGTTTTATTATTCATTATATCACTTACTTTTATATCATTGATTTAGTTTTGCATCAGCCATTTAACCTATTCTCAATATAATCTATAAAGTTCTTTTTGTCTGGAATAAAAGCCCCGCAGGCAAATTTATGCCCTCCGCCACTTCCTCCTACTTTACTGGAGGCATAGGATATGGCATCAGCAAGATTTATATCCTCTGCAAAGGACAGAAGTTTTGGACATCTTGCAGATACTTTATATCCAGAATCATTTTCTGTTATGGCAAATATTGGCTTTTTCCAATCTACTTCCTCTATTGAATAACACATACCTGCCACAATACCAAGAATACCTCCATTAATAATCTTATTATCCATTTCAAAGTATTGAAACCTATCCCTCTGTACTATTTCCACATTATCCTTTATGTATTGTAGGGCCTTTGAAATATTTCTTTTATGGGCCCTTAGTCTTGACATCATTCTATCATAGTACTTATCCCTATTTCCCCTCAATATATTTAAGGGAGTTTCATAGTCATCATATCTTGAACAGGCATTTATACATGTGGAAAACTCCTCTAAGTTTCTAAAGGGTGTTTTTATATCCTCCCCTTTAAATTCATAACTCTCTCCAAAAATAACCTTGGGAAGGAACTTTGTCCAATTTATGGGAACATACCTATTACACTTACTTAAAAACTCACTTCCAAGAATTCTTTTTTCACTAAATGACGGTTCATGAAGGCATTCCTTTGGAACTATCTCAAGGCCATATTTTTTATTAATATTATTTATAAAGTTAATAATCCTTGAATCATTATTCATTAAATCTGTCCTAACATCTGTAAAATACTTAATAGAGGCAAATAATGGCTTAGTGTGCTTACCATAAAATTGAAGATCAGGAAAGGCTAAAATATCCCCTGCATCCTTGGCATCCTTTAAAATCATTTTATTTATACCTGTGAAACTACCTTCCAAATTTTGAATATCTCCCACTGCTCCAAGTATGGCATATTTTGCTAAGTCAATATTTCGAGGGTTGCATATTTTGGCAAAGAGATAGGAAACCCCTGCTCCGCAGATATCCTTTCCGCCATCTATATTGTTATTCCATGGATTTACATTTATTATATTTTCTGGAACCTTTTCCTTACTTGGGATGTGATGATCCAAGATAATAATATTATGATTTTTGCTATTTAATATATTATATTCCTTCATTTTTTCCTTTAAAAGATTTATCTGCCCACTACCTAAATCAGCAAATATTATTAACTCATAATCCTTAAATGGAATATCTTCTATGGAATTTACAGTTAATTGTTTTAAAAATCTAAACTCTCCATTAATATTTAACCTGTTGAATAGTTCCTCTAAGATAACCCTTGAATTAATACCATCAGTATCTATGTGAGTATATATCAATATATTGCTATTTTTATTTTTTCGAAGTGTTTTAACTGCCCTTCTTAAATTTAAAAGTTCCATAATTAGACACCTTAAAAATAATAAAAAATAAAAAAATAAAAATAATTTTTTATTAAATTTTATTATATTAATTAATCTTTTTTAGAATTACATATAAAAATTGGCCTTTATTTTTGAATA
>JAHEPY010000007.1 GCA_019561565.1 Methanothermococcus sp. SCGC AD-155-M21 | reverse complement strand
ATTTTTTAATTATAAATAAGTAACTATGTATAAGCTTATATTATTATTATAGTATATATACATTTCGTCAATATGTTTAATACCCGATAATAAAATAAATATATGTTTTTTATAGATATTACCTATTAAAATAATATTAAATAAAAAAAGGGGATATATATTATATTGAGGGGACAGTGATTCCTAAAATTATATATCTATGAAAAATAAAAAAATATAGTGAGAAGTATATAATAAATTAAAAAAAGGAGGAGGTAACTATGTTTTTAACCATTGATGATTTTGATTTTAAAGGAAAGACAGTGGCATTGAGGGTGGATATAAATAGTCCTATGGATGTAAATAATCATACCATATTGGATGATACAAGAATTAGGGCATGTAAATCCACAATAAAGGAACTTTCCAATAATGGGGCAAAGGTTGTAATATTGGCACATCAAAGTAGGCCTGGTAAAAAGGATTTTACACAATTGTGTGCCCATGCCCAAAAACTATCTGAATCCTTGGGTAGTGATGTATATTATATTGATGATTTACTTGGGTCCCATGCTATAAATTCAGTAAAGAGAATGGCAGATGGGGAAATAATATTATTGGAAAATGTTAGAATTTACTCTGAGGAAGTATTAAAGGATTGGAATAACTGGGGGGAGGGATCTTGTCCAAAAAAACAGGGAAAAACCATAATGATAAAACAACTTCATTCTTTATTTGATTATTTTATAAACGATGCCTTTGCAGCAGCCCATAGGGCTCAGCCATCCTTAGTAGGTCTTGCATATTATATGCCAGTGATTGCTGGAAGAATCATGGAAAGGGAAATAAAAACCCTTGATAAGATTATAAAAAATCCTGATAAACCCTCAATTTTCATACTTGGTGGAGCAAAGGCTGATGATAGTATAGAGGTTATTAAAAATGTTTTGAAGAACAATTCTGCTGATAGGGTATTAACAACGGGTATTGTAGCAAATGTATTTTTAATTGCCAAGGGTTATGATATAGGTCCAAATAAAGATGTTATTAGGGATATGGGATACTTAGATCAAATAGGGATCGCCAAGGATTTATTGGAGACCTATGGGGATAAAATAGAAACTCCAATAGATGTTGCATTAAACATTGAAGGCCAGAGGGAGGAAATGGAATTAACTTTGGAAAAAAGAATTATCTACCCTATTCATGACATAGGTACAGAAACTATAGATTACTATGGTGATATAATAGGGGAATCTAAAACCATAGTTGCAAATGGTCCAGCAGGGGTTTTTGAAAATAAAAACTTTTTAAAGGGAACTGCTGAGATACTTTATGCCATGACAAAATCTAAGGCCTTTACTGTTATAGGGGGAGGCCATCTATCAGCAGTTGCAGGCATTGTGGGGGTTTCTAACAATATAGATCATATAAGCACTGGGGGAGGGGCATGCATTGAATTTTTGGCAGGGAAAAAACTTCCAGTAATAGAACTTTTAAAAAAATCCCATAAGGAATATAAAAATGGGCATTTTAATAAATAATTAAAAAATAATAAAATTACAATCTTAAACAAACCAATTATACTAAAACACAAAAATGCCCTAATTCTCATTAATAATTCAATAAAAAAATAATAATAATTATAAAAAATATCAATATATAAAAATAAAAAAATAAAATAGATAATCTAAGATTAATAAAATACTTAAAAAGGGAACGAATACATAAAAAGTAGAGATCTAGCCATTATCCCCCTTAATGCTCCTAAGCACTGGTAGAACAGGTAAAATCCTTTGACAGGGTGGCATTATGAGCCCTATCATGTTAGGATTAAAGTGGAGATGGATTTAAAGTAAAATCCTCTTTATTAATATTTTATCCTTTTCATTATTTTTATTATATAATTTATGTTATAACTGTAAGTTAATGTTATATATATTCGATACTAAAAATATAGGTAATTAAATATAAAATATTAAAATAATGAAAATATGCCTTTAAATTATCAAAAGGTTGGAGATATAGTTTTAGTAAAAAAGGATTTATCTCCTGAGGAAATAGAATATATAATCAATAAAACAAAATGCAAAACCATTGTTAAATATAAAAATATAGCAGGAGATTTAAGAAAACCAACATTAAATATAATATATGGCTCTAAAACAGAAACTATACATAAGGAGTATGGATGTCTATTTAAATTGAATATATCCAAGGTTATGTGGAGTATGGGCAATATTGAAGAGAGAAAAAGAATGGCACATATTTCAAATTCCAATGAAATCATTGTGGATATGTTTGCAGGGATTGGTTATTTTTCCATCCCTATGGCAAAGTACTCTAATCCTAAGGAGATATATGCCTTGGAAATTAACCCTGATTCCTATTATTACTTATGTGAAAATATAAAGTTAAATAAGTTAAAAAACATAAAGCCTATTTTGGGAGACAATAGAACTATAAATCTGGAGAATATTGCCAATAGAGTGATAATGGGATATATATTAAAAACAAGATTTTTTTTAAATGGGGCCTTTAAGTTTCTAAGTAAGGAGGGGGGAATCCTACACTATCATGATACATTACATGAAAATGCCATATATCCTGAGGCCATTGGCCTTATAAAGAAATATGCCGAGAAACATGAATATACCTTGGCATCCTATAAAATACATAAAATAAAAAAATATGCTCCAGGGGTTTGGCATATTGTGGTGGATGCTAAAATAAAAAAATAACTTTTATTTTTTTATTGTTATCATTATTTACTTTTATAACATTCTAAATTTAAGTAAAACTATTTCCATTTTACCAAAAAATATATATATTGTTTATTGTTATTTAAAATTGCATTTTTGATTATTCAAATTTAATAATGTAATTAATACCTTTTTTAAAGCAGGGCCCGTAGTTTAGCCTGGATAGAATGCGGGGCTTCGGACCCCGTGGTCGAGGGTTCAAATCCCTCCGGGCTCGTATTGATTATTAATATTTTTTTTAATAAATTAAGACTCCACGGCAATTCTTAAAACTCTTTCTAAATTATTTAAATAGGTGTTGTAATCTCCTTCATTAATTACCATATAATCTGCCAAAGATATAACATTCCCAATGGTAAATTTTAACTCCCGCATATCCCTTTCAATAAAATCTTTCCACTCTGAGGTATCATCCTCTCTATCCCTTTGTTTTATTCTATTAAACCTGGTTTTAGGGGAAGAATGTATTGCTATAATTTTTAAAGGATAATATCTTTTAAAGTAATTTACCTCATACATACTTCTTATTCCTTCTATTATAATTACATTTTCGTTTTTATAGTTTTTCTCAATATATTCAATACAGGGGACTGCTACAGCCTCCTCTCCATATTTTTTTCTTAATTCTATGGCAGTATTTCCAATGTTTTCAGGTGTTATCTCTAAACCTTTTTTAAGTGTTTCCTGGCGAACAATATCTCCCATAGAAATTACAGGAATATTGTATTTTGTAGCAATTTTAAATATTGCACTTTTACCTGAACATGGCATTCCCACAATACCAATTAACTTCATTTTTTCCCTTTTTTATTTTTAGTTTTAATTTTTTACTTTACTACACTCAATTCTTCCATTATGGTGTTAGAAGTTCCATTTATTGTCTCCATGCTGGTATTCTTAACTTCTATTGCAGATTTTATCATATTGTATCCAACTATTGATGCTGCAACAACAACTGCCATCATTAAAATGGAAAATTCCATACTAAGTTGTCCCCTTTGTGATATGAGTTTTATTATTATTTTTTTCATAAACCCACCATGGCCCATAATTAATCCATGAAATATTAAATAATCTAAATAATATTAAATTTAAATAAAAAAATTTTATATATTTAATATATTATAATTTAATTAATATTTATTTATATTTATTTGTTATATTACTATATACTAATAATCATTTATATAATTTTCAATATTATATATATTTATAAATTTATATCGTTATTCATGGCCTATACTATTTATTTAATGGGTCCAGGATTATAAATTAAATTTTATTTAGGAAAAATGAGGTTTATAATGTATGAGAATAATAATGCTATTATCTTAGGATTGGATGAGGCTGGAAGGGGCCCTGTTTTAGGCCCCATGGTGATTGCACTTGTTAAGGCTACTGAAAAGGATTTAAAAAAATTTGAGGAATTGGGATTTAGAGATAGTAAAAAACTAAACAAAAGTAAAAGAAATGGACTATATGATATAATTATGGAAAACTACGAAGTTAAAACTATTATTCTTGATGCCAGTGAAATAGACAGTATGATTGAAAAGACTAACTTAAACAATATAGAAATTGGGGTATTTTCAAAGTTAATAAATAAGGTGTTAAAGGAAGAATACAATATAAAAAAGGGTAGTGTAGAGGATATCCATTATAATAAAAAAATAAAAATATATATTGATGCCTGTAGTAATGATGAAAGGGTATTTAAAAACAAAATAAAATCTAAATTAATATTACATAATAAGAACATTGAAATAATTGCAGAACATGGGGCCGATGATAAGTATAAAATTGTCTCTGCGGCATCCATTATTGCAAAGGTTGTAAGGGATAGGATCATAGATAATTATAAAAATATATATGGAGAGATTGGAAGTGGATATCCCAGTGATAGAATTACCATAAACTATTTGAAGAAATATATTAAGGAACATGGAGAACTTCCAGATATTGCTAGGAAATGTTGGAAAACCTCTAAAAATATAGTGAAAACTAATAATAAAAGGAAAGAAGAAAGTGCCAACAACAATAAACATCATAATAAAAAAAATGAAAATAATTCCAATAAGGATGAAAGGGAATATATTCAAAAGAAATTATTTTAAAAAAATAAAAAATTATTAAAAAAATAAAATAAAAAATAAAGGATAATTAAAATAAAAATAAAAAATTTAAGATTTTAAAGTATTTAAAAAGAAAATAAATAATAATAATAATAATTAGAGATCCCCCATTACTCTTCATAATGCTCCTAAGCACTGGAAAGGCATGCAAATCCTTTAATAGAATGGCAATATAAAAATTTTATAATTGGGCTATGATTTAAAGTATTTCTCTTTATTAATAATATATTCTCTTTATTATTTTTATTATATTAATATTTTAGATTATTTTAAGTTTAAAAAATTATGTGTTTGACTGTTATAGTTACTTTAAATTTTCCTATTTTTTTAAATTATTATATTTTAAATAAATAATAATGTTGCAAAGGGTTAAAATTTAAAAAACGGTGAAATATTGAAATCTAAAAAACTTATAATGGATGAAAGGGAAAAAAAATACCTATTAAAAAAGGAGGTTAATACCTTTGGAAATGATTTAGGAGTAATTAATTTGGAGGATGTAAAGGAAGGAAGCGTAATAGAATCCCACAATGGTCATAGGTTTTATCTCTTGGAGCCTACCCTTTATGATATTGTTAAAAAGATGAAGAGAAGTGTAACTACTCTATTGCCAAAGGATATTGGAATAATCCTAACATACTGTGGTATAGAGGATGGAGAAACTGTTGTAGAGGCAGGTACAGGATCTGGGGCCTTAACAATATATCTTGCAAATGCAGTTGGAAAAAATGGTAAAGTAATTACTTATGAAAAAAGACCAGAATTTGCAAAGTTAGCAAGAAAAAATTTAGAATCAGTGGGGTTAATAAAAAAAGGCCAGAAAATAATAGGATTAGATGAAGAGGATGAATGTATTGAGAATAAGGAAAATGAAGAAAACAGAGAAAATAATAAGGAAAACATAGAAAAGAACCTTAAAGAAGAAGAAAATGGATTATATAATGTAATTCAGAAAATTGGAGATATTACTGAGGGAGTGGAGGAAAAAAATATTGATTTAATAGTACTAGATATGCCAGATCCTTGGAATGTTGTGGAACATGCAAAGAACTCCCTTAATAGGGCCAAAGGTAGAATAGCAATATATGTTCCCTATATGGAACAGGCAAAAAAAAGTGTAGAGGCCTTAAAAAAACATGGTTTTTTAGAGGTTCAAACTGTTGAATCCCTAGTTAGGAATATAGAGATTACAGAAAAGGGTGTTAGGCCCTCTACAAGAATGATAGGCCATACTGGATATATAATATGTGCCAGAGTAAGGCCAGAGTAGATTCCTTAATTTCCACATGAAAAATATTTATTAAAAAAATATATTAAAAAAATATTTTAAATTAAAAGAATAAATTAATTTCCCTTTTGGCACTATCTTCAGAGTCTGAAGCATGTAATAAATTATCTGGCGTAGAATATCCAAAATCTCCCCTTATTGTTCCAACCTCTGCCTCTAAGGGATCTGTTTTTCCCATCATTTTTCTAACTACTGATATAGCCCTTTCTCCCTCAATAACCATTACAACAACCTTACCTGAAGTTATAAAATTAATCAATTTCTCAAAAAAATCTCTGTTCCTATGCTCTTCATAAAGTTTCTCTGCCAACTCCTTAGGTATTTTTAACATCTTTATTTCCAATATCTCCAGTCCTTTATCTTCAAATCTTTGAATAATTCTTCCTATCAATTTTCTTTTTACAACATCTGGCTTTAACATAATAAAAGTTTTCTCTTTCAATATATTCCCCTCCAATTTAATTATTTACCATTGTATTATTAATATTTATATTATATATTTTTTATATATTATACTATTTAACTTATATGAATATAACTTATATGAATATTAAATTATGCATTTTTTATAAACATATAAAAATATTTAAAAATATGAATGTAAATAAATATTATATATAATGAAAAATAATTATAAATTATAGAATAATTAAAAGTTTTAAAGGGTGAGATCATTATATGCATAATAATGGGAAGCGAAAGTGATTTAAAAATTGCTGAAAAAGGAATACCTATTTTAAAAGATTTTGGCGTAGATTTTGAAGTGAGAGTGGCTTCTGCCCATAGAACCCCTGATTTAGTGGAAGAGATTGTAAAAAACAGTGATGCTAAGATATTTATAGCAATTGCTGGGCTTGCAGCACACCTTCCAGGTGTTGTGGCCTCATTAACAACAAAACCAGTAATTGCAGTACCTGTTGAGAGTAAATTAGATGGAATGGATGCTCTTTTAAGTTGTGTCCAGATGCCCCCTGGAATACCAACTGCAACTGTAGGAGTGGATAGAGGAGATAACGCAGTACTTTTGGCCCTTGAGATTTTAGCCATATCAGATGAGGAGTTATCTAAAAAATTAGATGAATTTAGAAAAAAGCAGAGAGAAAAGGTTATAGAATCAGATAAAAGGGTTAAAGAGTTATACCAAAAATAAAGTGAAAAGATATTACTTTAATAAAATATTAACTATCTATTTAATATTATTATATTTTATTTTTTATTATTTAATCCTATAATGATCTTATTTTTAAGAGTATTCCTTATTTTACCAAATGGGGATTGTATTTCCCATCCACAAAGTTTTCTATAATCTAATGTGGGGCATGCTATTAATCTTATTTTTAAATAATATTAATTATAAATATGTTAAATATTTTTTAATTTTTAAATAAATAACTTTATTTAAAAAATAAATTTATAAGGCATTATAATAAAAATAAAATAATTTAAAAAAATTTAAAAATAAAAAATTAATTAAAATAATAAGAATATAAAAAAATAAAACATAAAATTAATTAAAATATAAAAAATAGTATAAAAGTCAAGAATAGTAAAAAATAAAGTAAAAAAATAAAAATAAGAAAAATATAGGATTAATATAAAATTTATTTATTAAAAAAATTAGTTATTAGGAATAAATGAATAGAAAGAATAAAAAATAAATAGAAAAAAGGAATTTATAATGTTATAAAACACCTGTGGAAGAAGAATTAGGTAGAAAGATAGGAACATATATAAAAACATAATATTCCTTAGACTTTACTTCATAAAACACCCTACAGAGGAATATGCATTAAAAAGTAGCATACCTAATAACTATAATTTTATAAATTTAAATTGGTGGAATTTATGACTCAGATGATAGATGCCAAAAATAATATAATAACAGAAGAAATGAAATATGTTGCCAAAAGGGAAGGAATGGATCCTGATAAAATAAGAAAATTAGTATCCAAGGGATATATTGTAATTCCAAAGAATATCCACAGGGCAACAACTCCAGTGGGAATAGGAGATAATCTAAGGACCAAAATAAATGTAAATATTGGAACCTCTCCAGATTGTGTAGATATTGAGATGGAAATAAGAAAAACTAAAATTGCCAATAAATATGGTGCCGATGCCATAATGGATCTAAGTACTGGAGGGGATTTATCAGAGATCAGAAAAAAAATAATGGAGAATACAGATTTACCAATAGGAACTGTTCCTATATATGAGATAGGGGTAATATCAAAGGAAAAATATGGAAGTATAATAGATATGGATGAGGATATAATATTTAATACCATAGAGAAACAAGCCAAGGAGGGAGTGGATTTTATGACCCTACACTGTGGGATTACAAAGAGCAGTGTGGATTCTTTAAAAAAAGAGGATAGGATAATGGGTATAGTAAGTAGGGGAGGCTCCTTTTTGGCAGCATACATTGTGCATCATAATAGGGAAAATCCCCTCTATTCCCAATTTGACTACCTATTGGAGATATTAAAGGAGCATGATGTAACACTGAGTTTAGGGGATGGTATGAGACCTGGATGCCTATGTGATAACACAGATAGGCCTCAAATACAGGAACTTATAATACTTGGGGAACTTGTGGATAGATGTAGAGAGACAGGAGTCCAAGTTATGGTTGAGGGACCTGGCCATGTGCCTTTAAATAATATAGAGGCCAATATGAGGATACAAAAATCAATATGTAAAAATGCCCCATTTTATGTATTAGGGCCCATTGTAACGGATATGGCTCCAGGATATGACCATATCACATCAGCCATAGGAGGGGCCATTGATGGTTATGCTGGGGCAAATTTCCTATGCTATGTAACCCCTGCTGAGCATGTTAGATTGATGAATGAGGAGGATGTAAAGGAGGGAATAATAGCCGCTAAGATAGCAGCCCAGGCTGCCGATGTTGCAAAGGGCAATAAAATAGCATGGGAAATGGAAAAAGAAATGGCAATTGCAAGAAAAAACCATCTATGGGATAAACAGTTCCAATTGGCATTTGATAGGGAAAAACCTAAAAGGATGAGGGAGGAATTACCATCCTCAAATGAAAAGGCCTGTAGTGTCTGTGGAGATCTCTGTGCATTATTAGTGGCAGAGAATATTAAAAAGAATTATTATGAAAAGTTATAATAAGCA
This sequence comes from Methanothermococcus sp. SCGC AD-155-M21, assembly GCA_019561565.1. Lineage (GTDB taxonomy): Archaea > AGJL01 > Methanococci > Methanococcales > Methanococcaceae > Methanofervidicoccus. Next base: position 16,476 of record JAHEPY010000007.1, on the reverse strand, counting down.
TCTAACATTAACTTATAATCTATAATAGTATAGGGAATAAAATATTAATAAAGGGAAATATTTTAGTTATTTACCTAGATTATAGTCATAAACAAAATTATCTATAGTAAAATAAAAAACTTAATTAAAAAATAATAATAAAAATTAATAAAATAAAAAAAAATAAAGAAATGATCAATGTAAAAATAGATAATTTAAGATTTTTAAAAATACCTAAAAAGAAGTAAATAATAAAAAGTAAAAATCTTATCATTATCCTCTTTATGATCCTAAGCACTGGGAAAGGGTGGATTTCTTAGAAGACTGACATTATGAACCTTATTTTAAGGTAAGGTGGTGATATATTTACAGTAAAATTCTCCTTATAAATATTTTATCCTTATTATATTATTTATTTGTAGGTTAAAAATTTTTAATTTTTTATTTTATTTTTTAATTATTTTATATTTTTTTATTATTCTTTTAAAATTAAGGTTTTTATTGTTATAAATAATTTTTTTAAGACTATAATATTTTTTTAAATTAAATTTTTCCTGTATCCTCTTTTTTATATTTTATTTTTATCAATAATTCTCCGATAATCTATTAAATAAGGCCCCTTCAATAATCTTTAAAACATCTGTTCTTGTGATAATTCCAATAACTTTTTTATTATCATCCACCACTATTAATCTACCAACCCCATGTTTATCCATAACCATAAGGGCATCATATATCTTTTTTTCAGAAGTTATTGTTATAGGATCCCTTACCATTACTTTTTCAATAACTTCACCCTCCATATCCTTTGAAAGGGCATTTACCACATCATGATGGGTAAATATGCCTACTAATTTATCATTGGATATAACTGGAGCCCCACTTATTTTATTTTCATAGAATATCTTAGCAGCCTCTTTTATTTTATAATTTGGGGCGAAATATATTAAATTTTCTTTAATTGCAATATTGCCTATGGATATATTTGGAATACTTGTAACACCCATAACTTCTATTAATAGAATATGATTAATATCATCCCTTCCAATTACCTTACCAAATACTATAATTTTGTTATGATAGGTAGGACCTATTTTTACTAAATCCCCTTCTTTAAAGAGCCTCGTGTCCCCTCTAATCTGTATCATTGAAGAGCAGGATTTCTCATAGGCCACAGTATCAAAAATTATCTTTTCAACACTTACTCCTTCAACCTTTTTATTATCCTTATATATTGGAACATCTATATTACATTCCGAGGTCATTCCTAAGGCCCTATAGGTATAACTTGTGGGAATATAACCCCCTCTTGGTCCAGGCACCCCATCCACCAGATTTAATGATTTTAATGCTTGCATCTGGTTTCTTATGGTTCCAGGATTTCTATTTAGTTTTTTTGCTATCTCTGTTCCCTTGACAGGCTTATTTTTTTCTTCATAAATATTTATCAATTCTTGAAGTATTTCCTTCTGGACTATTGTTAAATCCATAAAAACACCCTTGTTAATGATTCATCTAAATAGTATTTATTTTATATATTTGATGTAAAGTATATATAAATATTCTTAAAAAAATACTATTAATTAAAATAGAAAAAAATTTAATATATATGATATAAATAATTAAAAAAATGTTAAGTTAAGTATTGTATTTTTGAATATGGTGATACTATGAAAATAGGATTTTATAATATTCAAGGGGGTACTGGAAAAACCACTATTGCAGCAAATATGGCCTATTATCTCAGTGAAAGAATAAAAACAATATATGTTGATTGTGATGTATATGGGGGAAATAGTGCATTATTGTTTAACTTAGAGGCCGATCCAAATACATTAAATGCCTATTTAGATGGAAAATGTTCAATAGAGGATATTATACATGAGTACGACAATCTATCAGTAGTGGTCTGTGATACAACCCCTAATGCATTTGATACAGATTTCAATATGGAAAGGTTTTTATATTTTGATAATTTTGTATCCAAAAAATATGAGGTTGTTATTTTTGATTTACCTCCAAATATTACCGAAGGAAATATACTTTTTTCAGGAGACATAAAGTTCTATAAAATGATGGTTGTTGCAGAGGATAGTGTTCCAGGAATTTTAGGGGCCTTAAAAACCATGGAATTGCTAAATGCCCTTAACATTGGAGTTATGTGCACCATTGTAAACAAGGATAGAGGTATTGTGGATTTTGAGGATATCTTAGATGAGAATATAGAAATTCTTCCCTACGATGAAAGCATTGAAATGCAGTGGAGTGAAGGAGAACCAATAATAAAGAAAAAGTCTAATTTTGGAAAGGAATTGAGTTATTTAACAGATGATTTACTTGAAACGTATTTAGAAAAAGATTTAGCCACTGAAAGGGCACTGGGAATAGCAAAGGAATTTAAAGAAAGTATATTGGGTTCAGAGGATGGGGATTAGTTTAAATATTCTATTTTAAATTATTTCTATTTTTTAATTATAAAATTTATCATTTTTAACATAATAATATTATTTTTTATTAAAAAAATAAAAAAATTATATGGTGGAATAATTGCTAACAAAACGAATAATACCCTGCTTAGATATTAAGGATGGGAGAGTAGTTAAGGGAACAAATTTTGTTGAATTAAGGGATGCAGGAGATCCAGTGGAACTTTCAAAGATATACAATGAACAGGGTGCTGATGAATTAGTATTCTTAGATATTACTGCCTCATACGAAAAAAGGGACATATTGATAGAGTTAGTTAAGAGGACTGCTGACCAGGTGTTTATACCATTAACAGTTGGTGGAGGTATAAAAACAGTGGAGGATTTTAGAAAAATACTTCGAGCCGGTGCCGATAAGATATCAGTTAATACTGCTGCAATTAAAAACCCTAATTTAATCAGGGAGGCCAGTGAAATATTTGGATCCCAGTGTGTGGTTGTGGCAATTGATGCAAAGAGGAGATACGTAGAAGGGGAGGAAATAGATGCTGTTAAAGGGAGTGGTAAGAACCTTTTAAAGGTTAATAATAGGTACTACTGGTTTGAGGTTTATATATATGGAGGTAGAAAGGGCACAGGTATTGATGCTATAGAATGGGGTAAAAGAGCATGTGAATTGGGAGCAGGAGAAATCCTTTTAACCAGTATGGATGCAGATGGTACAAAGGAAGGTTATGATCTTGAATTAACAAGATTAATGTCGGAAAGTGTGAAAATACCCATAATAGCAAGTGGAGGCTGTGGAACCCTTAAACATATTTATGATGCATTTGCTTATGGAAAATCTGATGCTGCACTAATGGCAAGTATATTGCACTATAGGGAATATACTATCCAAGAAATTAAGGAATATTTACATAATAAGGGCATTCCTGTTAGGTTATAATTTTAATAAATAAAATCATTTATAATTTAAAATATAATTAAAAAAATTAAAAAGAATATAGTATAATAAATAATCAATATGAATATGAAATAATAAAAATATTAAAAAATAAAAAAATATTAAAAAATAGTTAATTATAAAAATATTATAATTTTATTAAATGAGGGAAAAATATGGTAAAAAGGAGTACTACGGCAAAAAAAAGTTCGAAACAGGTATCAGATATTGAGTCTTCAAAGTATGCTGCTGCAAAGGAGGCTATTAAACTTATAGAGGATGGAATGATAGTGGGATTAGGTTCAGGCACAACATCCAATGTATTTATAAAGGAACTTGGAAATAAAATCCTGACTGAGGATATAAGTGTATTTGGAATACCCACTTCCTTTGAATCTAGGATGTTGGCAATTCAAAGTGGGATTCCATTGGTTTCCCTTGATCAGTGCGATACCATAGATATTGCAATTGATGGTGCCGATGAGGTAGATAAAAAATCCTTAAATCTTATAAAGGGAGGTGGGGGATGCCATACCATGGAAAAAATAGTAGATTATTTTGCAGAGGAATTTGTAGTGTTAGTGGATAATAGTAAAGTTGTTGATGTTTTAGGAGATAAAACTCCAGTTCCATTGGAGGTTTTGCCTCAAACCTACCCTACAGTTTTAAAGGAGTTATTAAATAGAGGTGCTGCCCCGGCCATAAGGATGTCAAATAAAAAGATGGGACCTGTGATTACTGATAATGGAAATATAATAATAGATGTATTTATTGATTTAGATAACCCAGAGGAAGTGGAAAGGGATTTAAATAACATTCCAGGAGTCTTAGAAAATGGAATATTCACAAAGGTAGATAAAGTTATAGTGGGACATCCCAAAAAAGTTGAAATACTAGAGAGATAGTAAAACCATTATGGGATTAGGCAGGGGAACAGGATTGATTTTATAATTTAAACTTCTATTTTTTTAAAGTTTCCCCTACTCCTACAAATATTCTATTTTTTCCTATTCTACCTTTACCTGTTGAATAGATATTTATGGCATTTTTTTTGGCATATTTCTCAACCTTTTTTCTACCACTATCTGCTGTTTTTTCTCCAAGGGATATTATAACTATGGCATCCTCTATTTTTTTAGATCCAATTATAGGCCTTCTAATTTTTAGGCCCTTTAGTTCTTCAATATCCTCTAAATGGGAAACTATGCCATTGGCATCATGTATGAATAAAAAACCATCTAAATACTTTGCAATAATATCAATATTTTCTCCCCTTTCCTGGCCATATTTTTTTATTTCTTTATTATATGGACTAAGTTTTCCCTCCTGATAGTCCTTTATTATGGTTTTTGCAGTTCTTAAAATATCAATGGTTCCCCCTTTTTTAAGATAATTCAACTCTTTACCTATTTTTTCTAAAATATGTAATCCCCCTTCTTCCTCATTTATTTGGGAGGCCTCTTTAATATCCACATTGTATTGCTTATTAATAATATCCTTATCCAAGGAGTATATATTTTTCAATATTTTTAAGGCAGGCCCTATTGGATTTTCTATTTTTTCATATCTAAGGGCCCCTAAGATTATTAATTCATCTTCATCCCTGGGCTCAATTATGCCGGGAGTGTCTAAAAGTTTAATATTCTTAGTTAAATTTATCCACTGCTCTCCCTTAGTAAGTCCGGCAACAAGGCCACTGATGGCACTTCTTTTTCCAGTTAGGCTGTTTATTAAAGAGGATTTTCCCACATTTGGATATCCTAATACTCCAACTTTACCCTCCTTAATATTTTTAGAATGAATATATCTTTTTATAATATCCCTTAATATCTTGGTACCCTTTCTATACTTTGAACTTACAAAAACTATGGAGGCATTTGGGTTCTCATTTTTTATATTTTCCCTATATCTTTTGAGCATCTCCATTGGCACTAAATCAGATTTATTGAGTACATAAATAAGTTTTTTATTACTTTCATTTATTTTTTTTTCTAAGGTCCTATTTCTAGTGCCCTCTGGATTTCTGGCATCCATTACAAGAAGTATGACATCACATTCCTTTATGATATTATTGGCTATTTTTTTGGCAGGAACCCTTCTTATTTTTTTTATTTTTTTATTTTTCATAATTTCCCTTTTTAAATGAATAATTAAAAATATTAATAATCTTAATTATTATTAAAAATAGTATTAAATTAATAAAAATTACAAATTAATTATAGTAAATGCAAATATTAACTTATAATTTATAAAATAAATAATAAAACTAATAAAAAGGATAAAATATTAATAAGGAGGATATTGTAAATCTATCTCTACTTTAGTTTTAATCTAAGGTTTAAATTTTATTTTTAAATTAATAATTTTTATAATTATTTTTTATTAATTTTTAATGAGAATTAAAGTTTTTTATTTCATTATAACCACTTTTGCTTAAGATTATAAATAAATATAATTTAAAAAAGATAAAATTAAAATATACATAATAATATTTTGGATATATAATTTAAAATATATAATTTCTCCATGGATAAATATGAAAATCACATCTTCATTTCAATTAGCCTATGAATTTCTTTTATATATTGTAATTGGAATAGCAATTGGATATTTTATATCTAAACAATACGATAATAGCATATTCATAGTAATAGGGCTTCTCTTGGGCATATTTATAGCATTTTTAAATATATATAGGTTGATAAAAAATAGAGGTAGATTTCCTTAATGGATTATAATTTTTAGGAATATTTTTATTGTTAAACTACTATTATATTTTATATTGTTTCATACTATACTTTTATAATTATTTTTTTATTTTTATTAATTTTATAATTATTATTTTATAATCCTTTTTATTATTTTAATTTTTATTATTTGGCACTAATATAATAACTGGTGATATTTTTGGAATTAATTACACTGGAAGAATCAGAAACAAATTATGAATATGGAAATGATCCCTATAAAAGACCAATGGAGAAACTTCTAAAAAATGGTCTTGTAATAATAGATAAACCCTCTGGACCTACCTCCCATGAGGTTTCTTCATGGGTAAAGAGAATATTAAATATAAATCTTGCAGGCCATGCTGGAACCCTTGATCCAAAGGTTACTGGCGTATTACCCATTGCACTTGAAAACACTGCTAAATGTATTCCAATATGGCATGCCCTTCCAAAGGAGTATGTCTGTTTAATGTATCTCCATAGGGATGCCAAAGAGGAGGACATATATAACATATTTAAGGAATTCACAGGAAGAATATTGCAGAGACCCCCTTTAAAATCTGCTGTAAAGAGAAGTTTGAGAATAAGAAAAATATATAGTATGGATATTCTTGAAATAGAGGGAAGGGAGATATTATTCAAAGTAAGATGCCAATCTGGAACCTATATAAGAACACTTGTAAAGAATATGGGAGAGGCACTGGGTACTTCGGCACATATGCAAGAACTTCGTAGGATAAAAAGTGGCCCCTTTGAAGAGGAGGAGGCCTTTTATCTTCAGGATTCAAAGGATGCCTATGTGTTTTGGGAGGAGGATGGAGAGGAGGAATATCTTAGGAATATTGTAAAACCCCTTGAATATGGACTTAAACATCTAAAAAAAGTTGTAATAAAGGATAGTGCAGTGGATGCAATATGCCATGGAGCAGATGTTTATTTAAAGGGTATCTCAAAGATTAGTAAGGGCATTGGTGCCAATGAAATTATATTAATAGAGACACTAAAGGGAGAATCTGTGGCAGTGGGATCATCCCTATTAAGTACAAAGGAGATATTAAAATTAGAGGAATATACTAATCCAGTGGTAGATATTAAAAGGGTATTTATGAAACCAGGAACCTATCCAAGAATGTGGAAGGGAAAAAATAAAATAATAATTAAAAAATAAAATAATTAAAAAGTTAATATAAAAAAATAAAATATAAAATCAACATAAAATTTATTTAATCTTTGAGTGGTTTAAAGTTCTTAGGCCATATAGGTTAATTTTATGTACTTAACTATAAATAAAATTATATATAAGATATAAGAAATTAATTAATAAAAAATATAAGAAAGGTGGTAGTGTGAGTATTGAAATAAGTGAGACATACTGCAAAGGGTGTGATATTTGCATATTTGTATGCCCTAGGGAGGTATATGTTAAATCTGATACATTAAATAAGAAGGGAATTTACCTTCCTATTCCAAAATACCCTGAAAAATGCACAAAATGCCAATTATGTGTTTTACAATGTCCTGATCAGGCAATTTTTATTCCCTGATAAAATTTTAATTATTTTTTTAATTTTTTTATTATTTTATTTATTTTTTAATTAATTTTTATTAGATTTTATAATTTTAATTATCTAAATATTTAATTATTTAAATTTATACAATAATATAGATGGATAGATTATAAATATATATGTTTAAAAACAATAAAGGATATATAGTTAAAATTATAATATTTTATTAGGTGAATTTATGCTATCCATTAAAGATATTATCTTAATTGTGGTCTCAATAGGTATATTACTGGCATCATTTAGATTGTGGATCCAAAAGGATAGGAAAAACATGGTATATGCCCGCCTTCATATTGCAGGGGTTATTGATATATCTTGTATAATTATACTTTTAGTTTTAAATCAACCTTTATTGGCAGTAATATATCTTGTATTATGTCCCTTTGCAGCACATGCCATAGCCAACGCTGACTATTATGATGAAATTAGAAAAAATGAAAACAGCAATAATTAGGGGTTTTTTATGTATCTCAACATAATTGATATTATTGTATTGATTTTAATTGTAGCCTCATATATTGGAGCATTGATACAGAAGGATTTAATTAAATGTGTAGTTTTAACTGGATTGGGAGGTTTAGGTTTGGCCTATATATTTACATCCTTACTAGCTCCAGATGTGGCCCTTACAGAGGCAGTACTTGGAGGGGCCGTATTACCTGCCTTTTTCGCATTAACAATTAAGAGAACCCAGAGATTTGATGAAGTGGATTGATTATTTATTTATTAATTTATTCCTTTTTGTAGATATGGACGTACCTTGTTAAACTTTTATGTATGTATAACTCATGAATTTCCTTTAATTTTAAATTTTCCAAATATATTTTTTTAGATGAAGCAAAGACCATATAGCCATTATCCTTTAACATGCTTCCAAGATTATTAATTATATCCTCCACGTTGCCCTTTGCAGATGTTGAGATGCCATAGGGAGGATCTGTAACAATGGCATCTACCTCATTAATACCTAAGGATTCCAAATAGGGTATAACATCCTGGGCATTTATTTTTTTTAAATCTATTATATTATTTTCTAAATTATAGGATTTTAAATTTAAAAGTGTTCCATTGATCATATTTTCATCAATATCACAACCTATTAATTTACATCCTATAAATCCTCCCTCTATTAAAAACCCTCCAGTTCCACAAAATGGATCAAGAAGTATCTGATTTTCCTTTAATCGAGCTAAATTAACCATACCTCTGGCAAGTTTTGGAAGTATGCATCCTGGATGAAAGTATGCCCTTAAATGAGGTCTATTTTTGTTAAAGTATTCCCTATCTCTTTTTTCCAATAACAATGCTACGTATATTCTATCCCTTAGTATTACTATTTTTATGGTTTTAGATGGGTTTTTAAGATTTACCTTTGCATTGGTTTTTTTCTTTATTATCTCTCCAATAATTCTTTCAATAGTCATTGAACTTATATTTTCATTTTCATCTGAATATTTTAAATTATCCATTTTAATAACTCTAATGGCAAAAGTATCTCTTAATGGATCCATATTTAATAAATTAAGTAATTCCTTAGATTTAAATTGCAATAATTTAGAGATTAATAATTCAAGGCCTTTATTTAGTGATTCTGAATGTTCTATCTGGAAAATTATTATATGGCCCTCATTTATATAGGCACTTCTCCTTACCATATTATTTACAATATCCATTAATTTTGATTTTTCAATGGATCTCTTATATGATATTACTCCATAATTATCCAATATTGCCAATTCTCCATTTAATGAATATATTTCCAAAAGAGCATTTAATTCAGATAATGGAAGTGTTTCATGATCCTTTCCAAGTAAAAATCCTATTTTCATTATATCACATGTAAATTATTTTATTTAATTATTAACTTTATTATTACATTATTCCTTAATTATTTTTCTTTTTTAAAATATTTTTTAAAAGATAAAATAAAAAAATATAGATAGAAATAAACTCCAATCTTCCAACCCACATCATAAAAATACCCAATATTTTTCCCAAGGGATTTAGGGAATGATTTACGATATTTACAGAGAGCCCCATATTTGCCACAAGGGAGACAGATTCAAAGAATGATTTAAATGGATCATATCCCATGGATATTAAAAATAATGTGGTAATTATATAGTGAAGTACATACACAAATCCCACAACATATGCATCAATAATAAGGTTTGAAGATAGCATATTCTTTCCAATTTTTTTACATATTATGGCATTATGAGGGAGTATAGTCCTGTATAGGTTATAGTAAAAACTTTTTATCATTATAATAAGCCTTATAAGTTTTATTCCCCCTGTTGTGGTTCCAGTTGCTCCTCCTACCATCATAATAAGTATTAATAAAAAAAGAGATAGATTACCTAAGTTAGGAATACTTACTGTGGAATAGCCAGTACTTGTCATGGCAGAAACCACTGTAAAAATGGCATCCACTAAATCAATATTTGAAGAGAGCATAATAATAATGGAGGATACCCCTATAATTAAAATACCTACCTTACTTTGAATATCCTCAATCCATTTTCCAGTTAATATCTTATGGTGCACATTAAATGAAACTATGCCCCCTACCATCATTATTGAGATCATTACAATTTTTGCCAAGGTATTGTATGGAAAACTTGAGTTCTTTATGCTCATTCCCCCAGTTGAAATACCACACATGCATATATTTATGGCATCCCATATTGGTAGCCCCGTTAGATATAGAAGGCCTATTCCAATTAAAGTATAAAGTAAATAAATCTGCCATATTTTTTTAACTGTGTTGGTGGTACTTGGAAGTATCTTCTCCTCTCTTGCCTCGGCCCTATAGTATGCCGAGGTTCCAGTTTTTGAAAGTATTGAGATTACCATTACAAGAACTCCAATTCCTCCAATCCATTGCTCTAAACTTCTCCAAAATTGTAGGGCATTAGGGAGAGATTCTACATTGGATATTAAGGTAAATCCTGTAGTGGTCCATGCAGACATACTTTCAAATACGCCATCTAAGTAAGAAAAATAAGGGATCCCTAAAAAAAATGGAATACTCCCTATTAGTGATGCCAAAAGCCATGCCAATGCTGATATAATCATGGCATGTTTTAATTTAATATCTATGGGTTTTGTAAATTTATGTATTATGATTCCAATTAAAATAATCAATAGAGAGGGATAAAAAAAGTAGTATGTTGGCTCATTGTAGTAATATCCAACAATAGTGGGAAGTACCATGATAAATCCAATAAATGATATTAAAATACCTAATTCATGTACTATTCCCACAATATCCTTTCTTTTAAAGGCCTCCATACTACCACAAAAATTCTTCAACTATATTTTAATTATTTATTATTTTTAATTTTATTATTTTTTTTAATTATTCCCATCATTTTCATTCTTAGATAGATAAACAAATCTCTCAGTTATTATCTCCAAACATTTCTCTACACTTTGACTTATTGAAATATTTTCAATAACAGGGACATTATGTTCATAGGCCCTTTTAACGATATAATTATCTATTTTTCTTATTATCTCAAAATTTTTTAAATATCTTTCCATAGGACGCTTACTAACCCTTGCCCTTGCTGAAAACCTATCTTTATGCATTTTTTCAGAACTTAAGGTTAATACCAATTTAATAATATTTGGCATCTTACTATATTTTTCCTTCATGAATCCTGGAATTATATGGGTTCCCTCTATAATAACACTTAATCCCTCTGTTAAATTCCTATCAATTAAACTCTCAATCCCAACTAAAACTGGCTCCACATGTCTTTCAAATCCCAATAAATGTATGTCTCGATTGTTATCCTCTGCTGTAGGTATTCTTAAAGCCTTCCAGGCAGTATAGGATGATTCATAAAGCATTGGAACCAAATCCTTAGATATGCTCCTTCTCATAACTTCCCTAATGGAATCTGTGCCAATAACACTTGGTATTCCTAACCTTGAGGCCAATTCAAAGGCTATTGTGGAGGTGCCCACTCCACTGGCTCCCCCTATTAGTATAATAATAGGATGCCTATTTAATACCCTTCTCCATAGTAAATATTTTTCAGCAATATGAGTATAATTTTTAGATATTAGGTACTCGTATACTATTTTTCTTATTTCATCCTTTGTAATTGTACCTATGCCTTGTTCTTCCAATATTTTTTCAATATCCTTTGCCAAATGATAGGACTCACTTGGCTTCATTCCTGCTGTAGTTAAGGACCTGGCAAGAAGTCCTTTGGAAAAGGGCATTTCATAATCTTTGCATTTTACAATTAATTTATTTGTTACCTTTCTAAGATCCATACTATCCCTCTGATCTATGGATAATATTTATTTTAAATAATTTATTTAAATAAAATAATTTAATTTAAATATTAAAATTTTTAATATAAAATTAATTTATTATTTATTAAACTTTAATTATTTATTATATTTTATTTTTATTTTTTACAAAAATCCAAAATTTAATGTTCCAAGTAATTGGGCATACTTTGGCATTAATAGAGCAATTAATCAATAAATATAATTATAAAGGATAACCACAGTGTAATTACAAACTCCATAGGATTATAACTTCTTTAATATACTCACTAATTTCTTTTAGTAAATGGTAAAAAAATAATTATAATTGATAAATATTTATACAAAATAAAAGAATTGTAGCCAAGTACATAACCTTAACTTATAATCTATAACATAAAAATAAAAATATAAAATAATAAAAAGATATATAAAAAGAAATACTTTAAGTCCTAACTTAGATTAATGAAGTTAATAATTTATCCTGTAAAGAATTATATTTATTCCTCAGTGCGTAGGAGTATTTAAGGGAGATATGGTGGGATTTCTAATTTTTATGTTTATTTAATTTTAAATATTTTAAAATATTAATTTTTATATTAATAATTTTTTAATAATTATTTTTTTCTTATTAAAATATTAATGAGAATTAAGGTTTTTTATTTAGTATAAATAGTATGTTTAAGACTATAATTTCTCTATATAAAAGGAAATTTAATTTATAGGTATTATTACAGTATAGGAGGTTTATAGGTACTATATCAATTTGGTGCATTATTTATGAAATAATATATCACAGCATATAATCGAAATTCATATATATAATTATTACACATAAATTGAAATGTATATAGATTAAAAAATATAATTATACAAGAATTCTAAATACCAATAAAATAATAAGAAGTGATACTATGAAAAAGGCATATCTTGTATTATTTCTACTAACTCTATTTGTAGGCGCTGCTTCAGTGCACGGGGACACAATATACGTCCCAGATAACTATTCAACAATTCAAGGAGCCATAAATGCTGCTAATAATGGAGATGTAATAATCGTTAAGGATGGAACTTATTATGAGAATTTAGTTATATATAAGGAGAATATAACCTTAAAATCTGAGAATGGGCCGGAAAATTGTACTATTGATGGGGATGATTCTGGGGATGTGATAGTAATTAATGCAGGTGGAGTTATTATTGAAGGATTTACAATTAGGAATTCTAAAAATAATTATGATTATGCAGGTATTAAAGTGAACTCTGATAACAATATTATAAAAAATAACAATATATCGAACAACTATTATGGTATCTACTTGCGGTATTCGAGTAATAATAATATTAATAGTAATAATATAACTTCGAATAACGATCATGGTATCTACCTATTTAGTTCGAGCAGCAACACTATTAAAAATAATACCTTTATTAATGATGGTATTTTTATTAGTGGTAGTCTTGAGCAATGGATACATACAATAGAAAACAACACAGTTAATGGGAAAGCACTTTATTACTTCAAGAATGAGTTAGGAGGTAATGTCTCAGAGGATGCAGGTCAGGTGATTCTTGTAAATTGTAGTGATATGATAGTTGAAAACCTGAGTATATATAATACAGATGTTGGAATTACTATTGCCTATTCATCCAATATTACTGTGAAAAATAATACTGTATCGAACAACGGGGATGGTATCTACTTACGTAGTTCGAGCAATAATAGAATTACTGATAACAATATAACATCGAACAGCTATCATGGTATTCAATTGGGTAGTTCGAGCAATAATAATAGTATTACTAATAACAACATAGCATCGAATAACGATTATGGTATCTACTTGTGGTATTCGAGTAATAATATTATTGATAATAACAACATAGCATCGAATAACGATTATGGTATCTACTTATATAATTCAAGCAATAATAATAGCATTAATGGTAGTAATATAACATCAAACTACCGTTATGGAGTCTACTTACGTAGTTCGAGCAATAATAATATTACTAATAATAACATATCGGACAACGGTAATGGCATCTGCTTAACTATTTCGAGTAATAATATTATTACTACTAATAACATAGCATCGAATAGCAATAAGGGTATCCACTTAGGTAGTTCTAGCAATAATAATAGTATTACTAATAATAACATAACATCGAATAACAGGAATGGTATCTACTTGTGGTATTCGAGCAACAATAATAGCATTAATGGTAATAATATAACATCGAACAACTGGACGGGTATCTACTCAATTAGTTCGAGCAATAACTGCATTATTGATAATATTATATCGAACAAAGGTAGTGGTATCCACTTGAGCGGTTCGAGTAATTATAACATTACTAATAATAATATATCGAACAACGACCATTCCGGTGTCGTCTTAGTTGATTCAAGCAATAACTGCATTAATGGTAATAATATAACATCGAACAAAGGTACTGGTATCTGCTTGTATGATTCAAGCAATAATAGCATTAATAATAATAACATAGCATCGAATAACATAGTATTGACTAACAATGGCGGTATCTGCTTGTATGATTCAAGCAATAACAGCATTAATGGTAATAATATAACATCGAATGCCATTCGTGGTATCCACTTATCTGATTCAAGCAATAACAGTATTAGGGACAATATCTTTATTGATAATGGTATTTCCATTCAAGGTCGGGAACTAGAATACTGTATACATACAATAGATAACAACACCGTTAATGGGAAACCACTTTATTACTTAAGTAATGAAGTAGGAGGTAATGTCTCAGAGGATGTAGGTCAGGTGATTCTTGTAAATTGTAGTGATATGATAGTTGAGAACCTAAGTATAAATAATACGGATATTGGAATTACTATTGCTTATTCATCCAATATTACTGTGAAAAATAATGTATTATTGAACAACTGGAAAGGTATTTACTTGTGGTATTCTAACAATAATAGAATCTATCTAAACTATTTCAACAATAGAATCTATCTAAACTATTTCAACAACAGTCAAAACGCTTATTCTTACAGATCATTAAACAACACCTGGAACTCACCTGAGAAGATAACATACATTTACAACAGCAGCAGATACAAAAACTATTTAGGAAACTACTGGAGCGATTATACTGGGAACGATACAGATAGAGATGGAATTGGAGATACATATTATCGAACAAACTGGAATAATATTATTGATCAATATCCTTTAATTAAGGCAGTTGAGTATTATACAATATTGGAGGGGTTAAAGCCAAACCTAAGAATAGAAGATGTTACCGCAAACACTCCAATATACAGTGGAAACCAGACTGAGATAAACCTAACAATAATCAACAATGGTAATGAAAACATAACCACCACCTTCCCAGTGAATTTAACAATTAAAAATGCCTCAGGAGAGGTAGTATATAATTGCACAAAGAATGTAACTGTTGGATTAAATATAAGTAAAAATACAACCCTAACCTTCAATTGGACTCCTAATAACACTGGAACCTACAACATTACAGCATTCGTAGATCCAAACAACATTATAAATGAGTCAAATGAAAGTGATAATACTATCACATTATCAAATGTTTTAGTGGAATCTGTACCAGGGCCTATAACAAAGCCAAATCTATTAATATATGATATTATCAAAAACACTCCAATATACAATGGAATTCAGACCGAGATAAACCTATCAATAATAAATAATGATAATGAAAACATAAACACCACATTCCTAGTAGAAATAACAATTGAAAACTCATCAGGAGATGTGGTATATACCAATACAATGAATATAAGCGGATTGAGTGCAGGGGCAATGAAAAACATAACCTTCATTTGGACTCCTAACAATATTGGAACCTATAGAATTATAGCATTCGTAGATCCAAACAACATTATAAATGAGTCAAATGAATATGATAACGGCTACTACAGTAAATATTTCTCAGTGATAAATGTACCCGGGCCTATAACAAAGCCAAACCTAAAAATAGTAAATATCGCCACAAATACTCCAATATACAATGGAACTCAGACCGAGATAAACCTATCAATAATAAATAATGATAATGAAAACATAAACACCACATTCCCAGTAGAAATAACAATTAAAAATACCTCAGGAGATGCAGTATATACCAATGTGGCAAATATAAACGGATTAAATGCAGGAGAAAATACAACCCTAACCTTCAGTTGGACTCCTAACAACATTGGAAACTACAACATTACAGCATTCGTAGATCCAAACAACATTATAAATGAGTCAAATGAAAGTGATAACAACTACAACCTGTCAAATGTAGAAATATGTGGATTTGAAAATGAATCCTCAAATAGTGAAACTATCGTCCTTAAAAAAGGATGGAATATCCTATCAATACCTCACAGGGCAAACATAACCTTCAGTAATCCAGATGCAGTAGAATCTGTAATAACCTACTACAACAACACTTGGTATAATGAATCTAACTTGGAACCACTCTACGGATACTATATCTACTGTAACAATGACACCATCATGAATATCAAATATATT
>JAHEPY010000006.1 GCA_019561565.1 Methanothermococcus sp. SCGC AD-155-M21 | reverse complement strand
TTATTAAGGTAATACTAAATCCTATTACCTTTTACCTTATTTATTTACCTTCTCTCTCTTAATCATTTTAAATTTTTTTCCTCCACAATTACAAATTAAATTCTCTATACAAAGGGATTTGCCATCTATGCTATGGATCTTATTACAATTTAAACATTTATAATATCTAATTGTTGGTTTTACCTCTCCAGTGTATAATTTATTTAAATCAATCTCCTCACTTTTAAATTTTTTTAAATTTTTTCCCATTAATCTGGCTAAAAAGGTAGTATTTCCTATTATCTCGGAGCCTTGATATGTATTGAATCCTGGAATAAGTTCATATATTGCAAAATTCATACTGTTTATGATTTTCTGAATTTCCAAGTATTCTTCCATGGGTTTATGGGAAAATGCCAAATAAAGCACCCCACTACTACCTTCCCCTAATCCCTCAACAGATCTTGATAAAAATAATTTTAATCCATCTAAGGTATAGGGAGGGTCCGTAAATACCACATCAAAAGCCCCCATATATTCTTTAATTAAGGGTTTTCTAAAGTCATGTTTAATGGTTTTAATAGTTAGGTTTTCCCTCTTGGATATGTTCTTTATTAGGTTTAAGAGTCTATCATCTATATCCATAACTACAATTTCTTCACAAAAATCCGTCATTGCCGTTGGTAGGGATGTTAAATCATCATCACCTATGAATAATATCCTTTTTCCTTCTAAATCGCCCCTATCTGCCATAATACCTGCCCTATATACTCCAGTCTCAGGAGTTGCAAAGGATTGGTCTATGGAGGTATTTACTGTAGGCCTAAGTTTTGTATATTCCCTATGTTTTTTAAGTATTTTTTTAAAGTTTTCATCAAGTAGGATTCCCTTCCCTCCACATTCATGGCATTTTAAATCATGTTTCATTTTAAGGTTTAGATGCCTATTAATTAACTTTATTCCATACTCTGAATATATGGCCCCCTGTTCTACCCTACTTAATATCCTATTTCTCTCTAAGATTGTTCTTACTTTTGATACGATGGGTAATGGTAATTTTGTATATTGGGCTATTTTTTTTGTGGATATGGGCTGATTTCTATAAATACATCTTAAAATACTTTCAATGGCATTAACTCCCTCTGCCACATTTACTTTATCTGCCAATTTTATTAAAAATCCTTTGAAGTTATCATTGTTAAGTAAATCTATTTCATCCCTATCTTTT
>JAHEPY010000005.1 GCA_019561565.1 Methanothermococcus sp. SCGC AD-155-M21 | reverse complement strand
TGGAATATTTATAAGTATGGGCCATATACCAAATTCTGAATTTTTAGAAAATAGTGGAATAGAATTAAATAAAAATAAATTTATAAAAGTGGATAAATTATGTAGGACCAATATTGATGGAATATTGGCCTGTGGAGATGTTGTAGGGGGAATGTTGCAGGTTTCAAAGGCTGTTGGAGAGGGCGCAGTTGCATTGGCAAGTGCCTCAAAGTACTTAGACAGTTTAAAATAGATTAATGAAGTATATAAAATAATTATTCAGTATGTAATAAATAATTATCCACAGAGATTCAAAGGGGTTTCCTTTTTAGATTTATTCAATTCTGATAATACAGCATCTAAATCCTTCTCATCAATATATTTTTTATCCTCCAATATGGCCCTATGAAGGGCAGGTTTTAAGAACTTTTCTTTTATATCCCTTCCACTCATTCCTTTTGTTTTTTCCACATATTTTTTTAGATTTCCCTTAATTTTTAAGGGCATTTTCTCTTTATACAGTTCCATAATCTTTAATCTATCCCTATCATCTGGAAGTTCAAATCTTATTTCCTCTTCAAATCTACTTCTTATGGCATTATCAAGCATATCTGGGTTATTTGTGGCGGCTATTGTTACAACGCCGTCATTGTTATGGATGCCATCCAACTCTGTTAATAGGGCATTTACTACCTCAGAGACGTCTCCTCTTAATGATTGATATTGCCTACTAAGACCTATGGCATCTAATTCATCCATAAATATTATACAGGGTCTATCATTCAAGGCTTGGCCATATAACTTCTGTATCTGCTTAGAACCATCTCCCACATGCTCTCCTATAAGTTCCGTGGCCTTTATTAAATAGAGGGGAACATCAGTCTCTGTGGCTAAGGCCCTTGCTAACAGGGTTTTTCCAGTTCCAGGGGGGCCATAAAATAGTATATTTTTTGGAGCCCATTCTCCAAATATCTCAGGATTTTTAAGGTACTTTATAATAATTTTACATTTTTTCTTGGCAATTTCCTGACCTATTACTTCCTCAAACTTTACCTTTTTAAAGGGCCTGTCTTCACTATCCTCTATATTTATAAATCGGTATAAGGGTATGCCAAAAAATGCCAATTGTTCCTGCCTATGTATCATTACAATTACTCTAGCCTTTCTTTCTTTTTCCAGTTCTTTGATACAATTGTATCTACTTATTAGTTTTAAACGAAACACAAATTGAGGATACATAAAAAGAAGTATAAAAAATATCCAAAAAATAAGGGATGGATCC
>JAHEPY010000004.1 GCA_019561565.1 Methanothermococcus sp. SCGC AD-155-M21 | reverse complement strand
GTTTTATTAATTCTCTTATTCTGTCTGTCTCCTTAATGTATTTTTTTACTAGGTTCATAATCTCTCTTAATGTATTTTTTCTACGGGGTTCATAATCTTTATATAGGTTATTTTAGTATATATTATTTTTGATGGGAAGTAAGGTTTAATTAAATGCCCTATAAAAAATTAAAGTTATTATATTAAATCTTAGGAATATTGCTTCTTCTATCCACTAACTCCCTTCTCTTTGCACCATTCCAATTGGATATATTTTGTAAATAGCCTGTTATTCTACTGTACTTTTGGACATTGGAAGTATTACATTGGACACATTTGTCCTTTAAGCCTGCCATTCCCTTACCACAGTTTTCACATATACTCAGGTTCTTGGTATAGGTCCAAAAGCCAATATTGGATTTTTCTGCTATTTTCTTAGTTATGTCCATAAGTACCTCAGGGTCTGCATAGGCCTCGGCATTCCAAAAGTGGCCAATATGCCCTCCATTACAGATGGGATGGAATTTTTCCTCTATTTTTACTTTTTCTCCCAAGGTAACTGGTGAATTAACTTTAACATGGGATGAGTTTGTATAGTATAGGGTATTTGTATTGGATAGATCGCCACTAACTACAGTTTTACTTTCCTCTCTATAGTGTTTATAATCTAACCTGGCAAATCTTCCTGCAGTGCTCTCGGCAGGAGTTTGTGTTACTGTCCATCTTATGCCAGTTTCCTTTTTTAAGTTGTCGGCATAATCCCTCATATAGGTTATAACTTTTCTTCCAAATTCTAAGGCTTCCTTGGATTCGTGAAGTTCCTCGCCTAAGTGGTACTTTAGAAGTTCATTTAATCCAACAAATCCAAAGGTTAAGGTACTACATTCATGATTGTAGTATCTCCCTCCATTAAACTCCTGAGTCATAAATGGCATTATTCTATCCTCAAGAATCCTCATAGTAATATCATGCTTTATACTTAAAGCCTCCCTAATTACTCCCAATTTTTCATCCAATATCTCAAATAACCTATCATCACTACCTCCTGCCTCATAGGCAATTCTTGGAAGATTAAGGGTATACCACTGCATATTTCCTGTTCTTAGGGTATCTCTCTCTGGATCTCCAGTCCAATCTCCACTTAATCTGGTCCTACAGCCCATTGCATTGGTATTTTCAGCCTGCCAATCTGGCAACATATTTATGAAATAGGGCAGTCCCCACTTATTACTTAATTCATGTAATTTTATCATTAAATCTCTATTTTCATCTTTAAATGCTCCCTCCCTTAACTTTACAATGAAATTTGGAAAGAGGAAGGGTTTTCCAACGGCATCTCCCTCCATCATTACCTCTATTAGGGCCTCTAAAATGAGTTGGGCCTCCTCCTGATAATCTCCATAGGTACCCTTTATACTTCCTGCCACTATGGCCTCCCGGTTCTTTAAATATTCTGGTACCTCCAACTCTAAGTTCATACTACTGAAAACAGTTTGTCCTCCCCTTGCCACATACATCTGGTTCATTTCATAGATAAACATCTGCATAAGTTGTTTTATTCTTTTATAGGGCAGTCCCTTCATATAGGGCGATAACCAAATATTAAACTCATCTATGGACTGGCCTCCACTCATCTCACATTGGGCAGCACTTAGAACCTTGGCAGCATGCTGTATTGCAACTTCGGCATGCTTTGCAGGTTTTGAGACACTAGTATGCCTTCCTGTTCCATCAACCTTTAATCCATTCATGAAAAAATGTCTTAAATCATGCTGACAACATACAGGCCTTATTGCAGCATACTCTAAATCATGAAGATGAATATCCCCCTTCATATGGGCATCAGCAATATGTTTTGGAAATACCTCCAATAGGGCATATTGCTTCATAGTTTCGTCGGCTACCCATTTATGGATGGATTCTGGATTATGCATTAAATTTGCATTTTCCTTACTTCCCTGATTTATAAGTTTTTTAATATCGTATATGGGTATTCCCAATCTTGTATGTTTTACTCTGAACTCCTCTAACCCATACTCAATCAACTTTGCATTTACCAATTCCCTTATCATGGGCGCTGTTATATATTTTAAGTTAAGTTTTTTTATGGATTTTTCAATTTCATTTCCTATACGTTCTGCCGTCTCTTTATCAAGTCCAGTTTCATCCATAAGTTTAACTATTATTCTGTTTTTATCAAATGGCCTAAATTCGTTTTTTGAGGTCCTTACCTTTAAAACATTTTCCAATTGATAATTTTCTGAGTAATTTGTATTATGTTTTTTATCTATCTCTTTAAGGGCATTATAAATAATTTCTTTTATTTCCTCTGTAGTTATACCATTGTATATTTTCCCATAAACCCGTTCTACAATGGGATTTATATGTTCATAATCCACATGGGAATTTAAAAGGGATTTAACTAATTTATTTATATTAAATTGTTCCTGAATGCCATTTCTTTTAACAACTGCAACCTCTACCTTATAATTGTTGTTGCAATATTTGCTACTTATCATATTACCACCAAAAAATAATAACATATAACCATTTAACTCATGAATATATAATAATTGGCATACTGCCCTCGTCCCCTTTTCTAAGTTTTATAGTGAATTTCGTAATAGGTATATCTATATATTTATATTTTTAAATTAATATATTATTAAGTAATTACATTTTAGGGCATGCCTTATAATATAGGATATAATTTAAAATATATCCTATAAAAAAATAACCGTAATTACATGTCATTAAAAATTTTTAATTAATTTTTATTTTTAATAATTATTTTAAATTTTAAATTTTTAACTATAATTATTTTTAATATTAATTATTACAAGTTTAATTAACCACTATAAGTTTTTAAATTTTTTATACAATTATCTAACTCTTCAAAACTTTTATTTTGCATTTCAATCATTTTTATGCCATTTATTTTTTTTATTTCCTTAGCATACTTTTTAAATGGTATTTTACCCTTTCCAATGCATAGATGCTCATCAAATACTCCATTGTTATCATGTATGTGAGTATGGATTATTTTTTTAATTATTTCCCTTCCTAAGAATTCATCTATATTCTTATTTAAAAAGGCATGGCCCATATCAAAGGTTATTCCAATATCCTCCAAGTTTTCCATAATTTCATATATTGGTTTTCTAAACATAAACATATCATAGGAGGGCATGTTTTCAATGGTTATCTTTATGGAATATTCCTTTTGAAGGTTATTTAAATCATACAGTGATTTTATAAGTGAATCTAAGGATTTCTCATAATCATATTTAAATATACAATAACCAGGATGTAATACAACAATATCTCCATTTACAGAATTGGCAGTTTTTAAAATATCCTCAACAAAACTTAAAGTACTTAATCTTATTTTTTCCCTAAAGGAGGATAGGTTTAAATCTGATAAGGGGCAGTGTAAGGTATATTTTAAATTATATAACTCTGGGATATGGATATTTTCATTTTCCATCACATTTAAATTTCCATCACATACTAACTCCACATATTTTACTTTTTTCTCTAAGAAATTTAATGAACTATGAAGATCATAGTTAGAATCCAAGAAAATACTGGAGGATACTCCAATTTTCATATTTTCACCATCCTTGATATAGATGAATATAATAAATTTTTTATCTCTATATGTAATTAAATTATATTTTAAATTTAAAAATAATAATAATTATAAAAAAGAATAGAAATAAAATAAAAAAATAATAATTTAATTTTATAGGATATTGTAATAAAAAATAAATATAAAAAAATAATATAAAAAATAAAACTTATTTCTTAAAAATATTATAAAAAATAATAATAAATAATAAAAAAAAGTTATCTATAAAATTATAAAACATATATAGAAAAAGAAAGGATAAAAAGATAGAACCTATAAAAAGACTAAGAGGCCTTAAAAGACTTTACTTAACTATAATAAAAAAATTATAAAGGGAAAAGTATGGATGCCATCATATTATGTGCTGGAAAGGGTACAAGATTAATGCCATTGACTGAAAATAAACCAAAGCCTATGATTCCAATAGGGGGAAAACCAATATTGGAGCATATTATAAATAAAATTGAGCACTTCGTTGATAATATATATTTAATTGTAAGATATAAAAAGGAAGTTATTATAGATTACCTTAATGATCACCCTAAGATTAAATTTATTGAACAAGGAAAACTGGATGGAACAGGATATGCCCTTTTAGCAGGTAAGGATCATATAGATGATGATTTTTTAGTAATAAATGGAGATATTATTTTTGAGGATAATTTAGAGAGTATTCTTCCCTACAAAAATGCCCTTGCCTTGGTAGAGGTAAAAAATCCTGAAAATTTTGGAGTGGTAGTATTGGATAGGGAAAATAATATAATAGAATTACAGGAAAAACCAAAAAATCCAAAATCCAATTTAATTAATGGGGGAATATATAAATTTGAAAAAGAGATATTTAACATATTGGAAAATTTAGAACCTTCAGAAAGGGGGGAAATAGAACTTACTGATGCCATAGTGGAACTTATTAAGAAAAAAAGAGAGATAAAGGGTATAAAATTAAAGGGATATTGGAGTGATATTGGAAGGCCTTGGGATATATTGGAGGGAAATAAACATATTCTTAAGGGCATTAAAAGTAAAATATTAGGAGATGTTGGAGAAAATGTTGTAATCAATGGAAATGTTATTATTGAGGAGGGGGCTATAATAAAACATAATACAGTAATAGAGGGCCCTGCAATTATAAAATCTGGATCTATTGTAGGCCCTTTGGCATATATTCGACCCAATACTGTCTTGATGGAGAATACCCTTGTAGGCAATTCCTCTGAAATAAAAAGTAGTATTATAATGAAGAATACAAAGGTGCCCCATTTATCCTACGTAGGAGATAGCATAATTGGCGAAAATTGTAATATTGCCTGTAATACCATCACTGCAAATTTAAGATTTGATGATAAACCAGTAAAGGTAAATATAAAGGGCAAAGTTGTTGAAAGTGTTAGAAAACTTGGTATTATAATGGGGGATAATGTAAAAACAGGGGTTCAAGTATCCTTTATGCCAGGGGTAAAGATTGGAGGTAATTGTTGGATTGGGGCCAATCTATTAATTGATAGGGATGTTGAATCAAATTCCTTTATTTATAAAAGAGAGGAAAAAATAATTAAAAAATTAAATAAAGGGGATAAATAGGCTAATAAAGGGATAAATAATAATTAAAAAAAATAAAATTACAGTTATTTATTTTCCTATTGATTAATAATATTATACTTTTAATATGTGATAATATATGCACAACACAGAAACATTTATATATTATATCCTACTTCCTAAATTTGTTGGAGTTATATTAGCGGGGTAGGGTAGCCAGGCCGATCCCGCCGGGCTCATAACCCGGAGATCCGAAGTTCAAATCTTCGCCCCGCTACCATATTTTTTTATTTATGGAAATTTATTAAAAAAAATATTATTTTTTTAATTTAGGATTATATTTATATAATTTTATTTTTATCAATTTTTTATGCAATGCAATATAATTATTTACTTTTTAAATCTTAATTCCCATCAACCATTAATAATAAAAATTCCAAAAAAAATAATCTTAAAGTTAGACCTCTCTACTTATAGATCTTATAAATCTAATAAGTTATCTGCAAGAGAAAGATGTTTCCATCTTCTCCCCAGTTTAGATCTTACGGTATATTGTCTTCCTAAGTAATTTTAGATGATATAGTATTCATCCAAAATAATTTTATTAATTTTCTTATTCTGTTGTATTTTTTATTAAATCCCAATTATTTATTATTAATAGTTATTATTTTAATTATTACTAATGAGGATAGGGTTTAATAATTTTTTAAATACTGCCTATGTTTATGATTGAAAAATATTGATTTACAAATATATTGTCATAAATAGTAGCCCCTTCAGGAGATACATACTTAGGATATTTAATTTTTCCCTTTAATTTTCCAGATAAAATATCTTTAAAAAGAAGGTATATATTAGGGTATTTTCTATCAACATAGGCACATATATTACAATCCTTAATAAAGTACCTTTCATATTTTTCTATAAAGTTATCAATTCCCTTTGTACTGAACACAGGAGGTCCCACTTTAATATAAACATTTGGAAGTTCCCATACTAAAAATTCCCAGGATAAATAACACATATTTTCATTGGCATAGATCCCATATTCTATAATTTCAAAGTTATTTTCCATTAACAATTTATTTATACTTCTCTGCAACTTTTCCATTTGAGGATATATTATATCCTCTACAATCTCATTATTTCTCTTTATACATAGGGTAATTAACATGCCCTTATTTCTATTATTTACTTTTTCAATTATTTTTTTATTGTAGTTATAAAAGTATTTTTTAGAGGGATTCTTTAAAAATTGATGGGAATAGAATATAAATTTACAAAAATTTTCCTTACTAAGGGCTGCTGCCACATTTCTATTTAAATCTACAGGATCATATACAATAAGGGGATCATCAAAACCCTTAAATTTATAGGAATTTTTATATATATTGTATAGGCCATATATCTCATCCAATATTATCTTTTCCCCCATTCTCCATCTTTGGGCATTAATTAGTGTATTGATAAATCCCCCATAGTGAATTATCAAAAGTTCGCATAAATATCCTGAAAATCCCTTACTTTTTAAGTCCGAGCCATATATACCAAGTCCCTTTAAAAATTTTTTTAATAACCTTATATCATCATGTAAGGGATGTTTTTTTAAGGTATTTATTAAAAACTCATTATGAAGGGGAGTTCTATCCACAGAAGATATGATTTTTTCCATCCAATTTAATTTATAACATGGAACTATGTCTATTTCATATTTTCCTATATTTCCTGAAATATAAGGATGTTCGGCATATTCTATTTGATATTTTCCCCCTAAGTTTTCTATTGCTTTTTTGCCCACCTTTAAAATAGTTTCCTTTAATAAATCCCTATCTATATTTTTTTTGAATCTTACAAAAATATCAATATCATAGTCATTTTTTAAATTAGTGCCCCGTGCAGTGGATCCTACCTGTATTATATCCACTATAAGGTCCATTAAGTTTTCCCTATGTAATATATTGTATAATTCTTCTATTATTTTATTAGATAGGATTTTCTCTTCCTTTTCTTCATTATTGGAGGGCGATATATCCAACAGTACCTCATCCAATATATTATTAATATACTTTGATTTAGTTTTTAAATCCATATTTCTCCCTTATTTTCATTGTAATTAAAAAAATATTATTAAAATATTATTAAAATATAGTTATTATTAATATAATATTTAAAAAAATATAAAAAAACAATATTAAAAATAATAAAATAAATAAGTTAAAAATAAATAAATTACCTTTTATTTTTCCAACTATATTTTTCCCTTAATAATTCCAAGTATTTATCAATATTATCCAATTTTTTGGATTTGGGGCCCATATATTTAAAGGCATTTCCCAATAATTTTAAAGATAGTGTTCCAGAAATCATATCATCATCATACATATAATCGGCAATACAGGCAGATAGTAAAAAGATGGCTGCACATTGTTCACTTTTTAATTTATGAATATGATGGGGCTTAACATCCAATTTTTTGTAGAGTTCCATAAATTCACAGGTATTATCCTCAGGAACTAATTCCTTATATACATGGACAAAGAATTGGTGAAGTTCCATAAGTTGTTCCTTATGCATTTTATCACGTAAATTAATTAAATCTTAAAAATTAGATTATTATTTTTTATAATGTAATACTATGATTGGATTAATTATTAAATTTTAAATAAATGATCTTATACATAGATCCTTCAAGTACTATGATAGGATTACTATATAAAATAAATATACTTTATATAATTTTTCACATTAAATATTTCATATATTTATTTTTTTATTTATTTTAATTTATTTATTTCCTATATTTTATTATTTTATATTTATTTTATTTAACTTTTATTTGGAGGTATCTCTATGGATATAATAGGAATATTAAAGGATTACCCTCTATGCCACAGATGTTTTGGACGATTATGTGGAAAAGTGCTTCATACCTCAAATTATGAAAGGGGAAAATCCATAAAAATGGCAAAGGCCATGGAATTGGAATCAAAATTATATTCTTTAATGGAAAAGTATGATGATGGTAATAATGAAGATATAGATAAAGATAATGACGATTATAAAGATAATAATAACGATAAAGATAATGATACTAACCATAATTTAGATGCATGCAACAACAATAAAGGAAATGATATGGATAAAATACTACAAAAAATAAAAGAGGATTTATATTACATACATAGAAGTGGGTTATTGGAAATAAAGGGAATAAATGGGGAGGAGGAATATTCCACAAATGAAAACATGGAAATAAATTGTCCCTGGTGTAAATCCATATTCAATGAGAAGAATTTAAATGATATATTGGAAGGGGCTTTAAGTTTATTAAAGGATTATCAATATGACAGTTTCTTAGTTGGAACAATACTTCCCAAGGATATAAAAAAACTTGAGGAGGAAATAAGGACTCCCTATATGGAGAGTATAAGGCAGGAATTTAACAGGGTTATGGGCAGGTTATTAGTTGAAAACACAGGTAAAATTGTAGATAAACAAAATCCAGACATTGTTATTAAGATAAATCCTTACAACAAAAAAATAGAATTACAGGTAAATTCCATATTTATAAAGGGCCGATATAGAAAATTAATAAGGGGCATACCCCAAACAAAATGGCCATGTAACCACTGTAGGGGAAAGGGATGTGAAAATTGCAACTACACTGGAAAGAGATACAATACCTCTGTGGAGGAGATAATAGCAGAGCCTTTTATGGAAGTTTTCAAAGGAAAGGATGAGTCCTTCCATGGCGCAGGTAGGGAGGATATTGATGTTAGAATGCTTGGAAAAGGTAGGCCATTTGTCCTTCAAATAAAGGAACCAAAAATAAGAAAAGCAAATTTAGAGGAGATTAAGGAAAAAATAAATAGAAGTGGAAGTGTTGAGGTGTTAAATTTAGAATATGGCATTAAAAGGGATGTAGTATTTTTTAAAAATGAACCCCATAGAAAAACCTATTTAGCAGTTGTGGAGTGTGAAGAGGAGGTATCCAATGAAGAACTTTTAAAGGTTGTAAAGAACTTGGAGAATTCAAGTATAGATCAAAGAACCCCCCTTCGTGTATCTCATAGAAGGGCAGATTTAATAAGGGTACGTAGGGTATATGATGTAGAGGTTAATAGAATAGATCCCAAAACCTTTGAACTTAAAATCTATTGCGATGGGGGCCTTTATATAAAAGAACTTATTAGTGGAGATGAAAATAGAACTTTACCCTCTGTTTCAGAAATACTAAATAAAAAATGTAAATGTAAAACATTGGATGTCTTGGAAGTTCATGATGAGGATGTGTAGATTTTTTAAATAAAAATTTATTTTAAAAATTAAAAATTAAATATATTATTTATTTTTTTATGGCCAATATAGCAACCAATCCAATAATAAATCCACTTAAAGATGCAAAAATGTAGAAATAAATAGATTTTGTACTAACAACAACATCCCTATATACAACATACTCTCCACCATAACCCCTTATCTTCACTAATACATCTGGATTACTCACATTCAATACCTTGGAGTAGTTGTTTATATGCTCTTTATATATTATACTCTCATTTACAGATTTTTCCCTATACTTTGATACCTCTATCTTCTCCTTAAAGTTCCACTGGTAGTACTTAAGTTCCACATCCTTTATGAGTTTATCCCTATAGAGGGGACAATACACGATGTTCCATTTTATATCACAGGATTTAGTAATATTTATTGGAATTAATAAGTTTTTAGTCTCATTAGGTTTTAACTCCACGTAGTATTGTACTTTTGAGGGATGGTAATTGTTATAGTAATCTACAAAGTTAATATATCCTATTACCTCATACTCAAATGGGTTTTTTAAAGAGAGGTTTATATAAACAGTATGGTTTTTAGAGTTGTTAAGGAAAATAGTCCTGTTACTTAGTGAATAGGATTCAATGGGAGATATATCCATTATGGGAAGTATGAACTCTACCTTATCACTTTTGTTTAAGTTGTCCCACACTGTACAGGATACTAAATACACAGAGTAGTTGGAGTATATGTGGATAGGATCCTGCAATGTTGAATTTTTCCCATCTCCAAAGTCCCATAGATACCTTAATGACTCATTATCTGCATCATAACCTAAGGCTCTGAAATAAACCTTTTTATTGTCCTCTATAGAGAAAAATACTTTTAACCTTGGTGGTGTGTTTTTCTTTCTCTCTATTATATGTACAGTGAGATTTTTATAGGGTAGTGATACCGCTGTATTATTTTCGTATATGGATATATTCCCTAAGTAAATAAGAGAGGAGATATTTTCATTGGTCTTAGGAGATAAGGTAAATTTTAAAATACTATATGTTCCGTTGGTTCCATTTGTAAGAGAGATGTTAAAGTATAGATAACTATTATTGTAGGTAATATTGGAGTAGTTTATTCTATTGTTTATAATGGAGTACTTAGGCACTTCATAATCTAAAACATTAAAGAGGGAGTTATTTATAAAGACATATCCGGAGAAATTCGTTAAGTTTTTATCAAGGTTATATACTTTTAACTTGATCTCCTTTGAATAACCTAAGGATATGTTGGTCTCTTCACTGTACCCATCTACATAGAAGATTAAACCACTGTACTCTGTAGTGATGTTTTTTTCCTTAATCTCCTTTTTAATGGATATATTTTTTACTAACTTTCTATTTACTGTTAGATTAATGGTTATGTTATATGTGGAACTGTTTATCAACAACGGTATTTTTAAGAAATCATCAAATACTGTTTTATTTTCATACTCCTTAGAGGGAACTGCAAAGAATGAGAGGGTATTATTCTTTATAGAGTAACTGTAATTTTTGAATATACCTACATCTGGAGGCACAGGTATGCCCACTAGGGATACATTACTAAGTGTTATACTTCCGGAGATGTTCTTTACAGGTGTTTCTGCCACAATTAGGGATAAGGTGCCCTCTATACTACTGTTTATTTTATAATTTTTTAGTGTTAAATTCCCTACAGTATCATTCAAGGATTTTACGGTAACTGTTGCTGGATAGGTTGATATATTTTTATACGTGCCTGTTCCATCCCCTGTAGATATTGCCACATTCTTCAGGGTTATATTTATTTCTCCAGGATTTAACCCCTTAAAGGAGATAGTGGCCAGTGTGAAGTTACCGTAGGTGGTATTCGAGAACCATACTAAGGATATGGATCCAGAGGAGGGATTTATATTTTTTAAATCAGCACCCTCTCCAATATTACTCAATTGAATATTACTTAAATTCAGGATATTGGAGTCATAATATATCTTAGTTTCAAAACCCCCGCACTTACCATTTTCAGGAACATTTTTTACAACTAAATCTAAGTTAAAGGTATTTCCAACTTTCACTCCCATGCTACTGGGCACAAGTTCTACCGTGATATTCTCCCCCTTGGAGAGTGGGAACAATAAAAAAAACATCATTAATAACAAAATAGTAATAGGTCTCATACTATCCTCATCAATCTCATTATTACTCCGAAAAGAACTCCTGACAATAGACTACCTAAGAAAGTGTAAATTAACAATCTATAGTCTAACACCTCTGAAGTGTTTATTATAACGGTAATATTGGGCCTTTCTGATAGGTTGATCTCCTTTACAATAACCTTGGGAATACTTTGATTTGTAGAAATTGTTATATTATTAGTTATTTTATTGATTATATTACTTGGAACATATGTTGAACTTTCCTTGGAGGCTTCTTTACTTGAGGATAGTATATCACTTTCATTTAATGTCTCCTCCAACTTAGTGGAGTGGTTTGTATAGTTACCACCCCCTTCAATAACTACTGTGGCACCGCAATATTCAGTGTCTGGGTAGTATCCAATACTTTGGGATGCCTTACCGTAATCTATGTAGTATCTACTTTTACTACTGTATGCCATCCCACATTCGGAACTTACCACACCTGAGAGATTCAGGGTAGTTCTACCCTTTTTAATGGGACTGAAAGTTAAGGTACCAAGGCATATATTGCCCTCCACAGGACTGTCAAAGGAGATACTTAGATAGAATGTTCCATTTTCAAATTTATACTCCTTTAACTTTACCTCTTTAAATTCATCACTCCAGTTGAATCCAATGGATCCTAAATACTCATTAGGGTAATTAACATATATATCGGCTCCAAGGCATCCCCCATCCCTTATCTCAGAGTCAGAGTATATTGAAGGCATACCTAAACTTTTCCTTGGAGGTATATTTTCAAGGGATATATTAAAATACACTGGATCTCCATGGGTTTTTATATAATCAGGATTTAACTTTACAACTACACTGTCCAATGCATAGTTATCATTGAGAAATATTGAAAAAAATAGGGTAAATAATATAATATATTTAAATTTAATGGTAAAAAAGTAATTATAAAAATTATCTCTCATTTAACCACCAAATATCATTCTTAAAAAGTTCAATATTGCTCCAACTATCCTTGAAAATATATTACTCCCAGTTTCCTCACCATCTGTTTTTTCGTTGTTATCCTTATCACTCCCAACTACCTTTAAGTTGTAGGTTATAGGGGGGAGTTTAATAGCCCTACCATCTTCGTCTGAGGCTACTGCAATAAATCTAATGGATAGGTTTCCTTTATTTAGTGCTTTTCCCTTTATTGTGATTAAATGGAAATCTGAATTAAAAGGTCTATCAAATAGGGCAAATGACACAAACACTGAATTTTCTTTTAAATTTAATATATAAAACTCCCCTGCTTTTTCTTTTATTTCTCTGTTTTCAGTGGCATTTATAAATTTAATATATTTTGCACCATGCATAGGGGTTTCAATTCTATACTCAAAACCAGAAATGTTTCTATCTGTGTTAACATTTACACCTATTGTAAAATTTTCACCTACCTTTACCTCTTTTGGCATATCTATATTTAAATTTATATCCTCTAATGCTAAAACCATTTCTGTTGATAATAAGGCCATAAATAACGTAATTATATAGAATACTTTTTTCATAATATTCCTCCAAACTTTTCTTAATTATTTTATTTATTATAATTAATTATTCCTCCAAACTTTTCTTAATTATTTTATTTATTATAATTAATTAAAGTAAATTTTAAATATTATAAAACAAATCGTAATATATAAATATAATGTTGCCTTTATAAAATAATTTATGGTAATTAACTAAAGTAAATTTTAAATATTATAAAATAAACCGTAATATATAAATATAATGTTACCTGCAAAAAATAATTATAATAATTAAATTATATTTTATTAATTAAAATAATTTATTTATTAAATATTATTAATTTAAAAAGTTTTTGGGTGATATAGTATGCCAAAAAATATATATGATGGCATTAAAATAATACTAAGTGTAATACCTTTATTAATAATAATAACTCCCGTATTTGCAGAGGGTAACTACAACTACAGAATGGGAGATTTAAATGAAGATGGCAGCATAAACATTGCAGATGTTGTATATCTATTTAAAAATAGAGATATGTCTCCTGAAGATGGAGATTTAAACTGCGATAACTCAATAAACATTGCAGACGTAGTATATTTATTTAAAAACTATAATGAATTAAAAGAGTCAATGAAGCACTCTCAAAATATGGATCTAACCTACTACGATGAGAATGGTAATGTGGTAAATCCCTACGAGGGAGAGGGTTGGGCCTATAAGATATTCGTAGATGCCACAGGTCAGAAATTCTTATTGAAGAATGAGTCTCAATCAATACCTGATTGGGCTGAGTATGATAAAATAATAAACCTACCACTGGAAAACGTTGTTGTCATGAGTTCAACACACATTGCACTTATGATGCCCTTAAATGATGATGGATCAGTGATATCCTCAGTAGATGGAATTATGTGGGGAGGCAGATATAAATGGCACTTTGAGGAGATAAATAGAAGTCTTGAGAATGGATCAATAATTGATGTTGGTTCAACCTATAGCCCAAACTGGGATAAAATAGTAAATATATCCCCTCAAGTAGTATTCGTATATCCAGGGTACAGTGGAGATGCAATAATTGAAAAGTGTAAGGAGTTAGGTATAACCTACGTTGCAAATGCCGAGTACTTAGAACCAACATATCTTGCAAGATGTGAATGGGTCAAGATGTTTGCAGCATTCTACAACAAGGAAGATGCTGCTAAAAAGTACTTTACAAGGGTTGAAAAGAGATCCTTGAATGTTAAAAGGAAAACCTACAACTGTGATCCAAATGTATTGGTGGCTTGGGGTAAAAACTCTCCAACTTGGGGAGGTACCTATGTACCTAAGGCCCAGTCCTACGTTGCCAAGGGAATAATGGACTTCTGCCATTCTTCCTACATATTTGCTGACTATCCAGGTACAGGTAGTGCAAAGATAGACTATGAAACCTTTGCAGAGAGAGCAAAAAACGCTGATGTATGGATAATGTCATCAACACCTACCTACTTAAGTACCTTTAAGGAGGATCATCAGGGGTACGAGACATTTGAGGCTGTAGAAAATGGAAAACTGTTCTGTATAAGTGATGATTACTGGCAACTTGGATTAATGAACACCGATGAGATTTTAATGGACTTGGGTACTGTAATACACCCTGAGGCATTCCAAGGAAGAAGTACCCATTTCTTCTTAAAATACAACCCTGATACAAATACTGCAGAACCTTACACTGCAGGTTAAATAATTTTATTTAATTTTTTTATTTATTTTTAAACTATTTTTAATGGTGAGATATTATGAAGTGGAAGTTTTTACTAATGCCAATTTTACTAATGTCACTGATTGGTATCTGTTATGGGGAGAACATCACAGTGGAACTCCTACCTGGCAATATAGAGGCAAATATTGGAGATACTCTTAACTTAAGTTTAGTTGTAAAAAATGTTCCTGAAGATGGGAAGTGCGGAGGTTTTGATGCTAAAATATATTATGATTCTAATATTTTGAATTTAAGTAACATTCAATTGAGTGATATTGGGGGGAGTGCTGATTTAAAAAATGCAACAATAAATCCCACCTATGGATTTATATCCCTAATGTGGTTCTCTAATCTACCTTATGGTAATATTACAATAGCCACTATCTCCTTCAAGGCATTAAATCCTGGAGAAGCAAATATAGCCCTGAGAGATACAGCAGTAGTCAATGGTAGTAGTATTGGATATTCGTATAAAAATGTATCAACCTATCCAGCAACAGTTGTAATTAAACCTAACCTAAACATAACAAACCTCTCCATGGGCACTCCCCTCTACAGAATAAACACTCCAATAAATGTAACCATAACTAACAACGGTCATGCAGATACCAACAGATCCTTCTCAGTGGATCTATATGCAGATTCCAATAAGGTAGGATCAATAACCTTAGATGGATTGAATGTGGGAGAAAGTAAAACCTTAACCTTTAATTGGACTCCTGAGAGAGTTAAACCATATACCTTAGTAGTAGTTGTAGATTCAGAGAATATGATACCTGAGGAAAAAGAGGACGATAATAGAGTAGTAAGAAATGTTGAAGTTATTGAGGAACCCATACATATAAAAATATCCCCATCAGCATCAACAACTGACTTAGATAGTACATTCACTGTGAATATCTCCCTATGTGATGTTGATCATAGAAGACCTGTAAAGGGAGTAGAGGGTGTATTAACTTATGATCCACAGGTACTAACATGTACTAACTTCACATTCCTCTTAAATGCTACAGAGAATCTTGAAAATATAACCTTTGAAAATGGTAAAGTTATATTTAAGATAATGGGTGGAGAGATAAATGAATCTGGTCCAATGGCCAAGGCAACATTCGAGGCCATAAGTATAGGCACTTCAGAGGTAAAGTTAGAAGGGACAAATGTATCTGATAAAGAGGGGCACCTCTTCAACAATGTAACCCTTAACCAAACAACAATCACTGTTAAAGGGCCTAACTTAAACATAACAAACCTCTCCATGGGCACTCCCCTCTACAGAATAAACACTCCAATAAATGTAACCATAACTAACAACGGTCATGCAGATACCAACAGATCCTTCTCAGTGGATCTATATGCAGATTCCAATAAGGTAGGATCAATAACCTTAGATGGATTGAATGTGGGAGAAAATAAAACCCTAACCTTCAGTTGGACTCCTGAGAGAGTTAAACCATATACCGTAGTAGTAGTTGTAGATCCAGAGAATGTGGTATGTGAGGAAAAAGAGGATGATAATGGAGTAGTAAAGAACGTTGAAGTAAATCCAATAACCACCTATCTCAAACTGTACAAGATCTCCCAAGATAACAACACTATAAGGGCAGGAATAAATATTTCAAATATCCCGGGGGAAAGACCTGTTGGGGGATATGACATATATATCAAATTAAAAAACCTCTCAGTAATAAATGTTAATTCAATAGGTAACAACAACTGGAGTCTATCTAACAATACATTATTCATAACAGGTTTCAACTTCTCCAAATCCGGAGAATTCACTCTGGCTAATATTACCTTCAATGTAACTAATGTAACTAATACAACCTATTCAGCAATACTGTATAAGGATAAGGTATTTCTTTCAGATACTGACGGTTATTCATTCCAGAAAGTAATTCTAGAAAACGAAATTGTCGGAACAATAAAAAATATAAAAATAAGTCCAGAAATTAAAAACTTCATCAATACAATGAACCTAAGGATAGTAGGAGATATAAACATAACGATACTCGATATAGGGAACTTAAATGATACATTGGAGGTACCAATACCTAACGAAAGTATGGTAATAAACATCACCAATGAAACTATTGAAAACATAAACAAAACCCTTGAAGCAGCAGAGGAAATTAAAGATATGGAAATAGAAAATTTATCCGATGTAAATAATACAGTAAAAAAGATTGCAGATAACATAAATCCAATATTGGCCTCAAACTTCAATATAACAAACGTAACCAAAGGAGAACCTAAAAAAGTAAATGATAAAGTACTATCTACAATATCCTTTGAAGCAAAGAATACATCAAAGAAAGGATTTGCAATAGTTAGAATACCAATAGGTAATATGAATATTGAAAATATTACAATAGATAATGGAACTAATATCATAATTTTGAAAGAAAATGACTTTACTAATAAAATAGGATGGTACAGAATACTCACTAATGGAGTATTGGAGATAACAGTAATAAAAGATCCTGAAATAAATGTCACCCTATCCGCAAAATTACCTGATTCACCAAACGGAGATAGTGGCTCCTCAGGACCAGATGATGATTCCTCAGGACCAGGAGGCAGATCCTCAATATTAAGAGACCCCTACCCAGATGTAGCCTCAGGTATTAAATCAGAGAAAATAAAAGAAATAGTGCATAAATCAAAAATAATAGTAGGTTCAGAGATAGATGGCAATCTATCAGCAAAGGGCTTAAAAACAACATTGGATTCAACAGATAAACTCCTTGAAATAAAAGAGGATTGTATTCTTGTAGGGGGACCCAAGGCAAACCCAATTGTAAAAAAATATCTCTGGACATTCTCGGTTAAGGTAACTAATGAATACCCAGGAAAACATAGGGGAGTAATTCAAAAACAGATAATCAATGGACATGCAGTTATCCTCTTAGCAGGTTCCGACAGGTGGGGTACTAAGGCTGCTGTGGAGTACTTCAAGACCCTTGAAGATATTCCTGATGAGCCTATCTTTGTAGAATGGAGAGATGGAAAAGCCGTTAAAATAAATAAACCTTAAATAATATTTTCTTTTTTTCTTTTTTTAATATATTTTTTCTTTTAATATGATTTTTAAAGTTTTTAAAAATTAATATTTTTTTAAAGTCTTTAATATTATATGTTATTAATTAAACTTATAACCTATAAAATAAATATTATATACCTATATATATATAAATATCGCTATAATATATGGATATATACTGTATATTAAATATCCATAAAATAGTAAGAAGCGAAATCTATGAAAAAAACATATCTTGTATTATTTCTACTGACTCTATTTGTAGGCACTGTTTCAGTGTACGGGGATACAATATACGTCCCAGGCAACTATTCAACAATTCAGGGGGCAATAGATAATGCCAGTTCTGGAGATGTAATAATAGTTGGAGATAATATATATTATGAGAATTTAATTATAAATAAGGAGAATATAACATTGAGATCTGAAAATGGATCGGAAAATTGTATTATTGATGGGAATAATTCTAGAAATGTGATATTTATTGAAGTTGATAATGTCACTATTGAAGGATTTACAATTAAGAATTCTAAAAATATTTATGATTATGCAGGTATTAGAGTGAACTCCGATAACAACATCATAAAGAATAATAATATATCGGACAACTATTATGGTATCTACTTACGTAGTTCGAGCAATAACAGCATTATTGATAATAACATAACTTCGAATAGAAATCATGGTATCTACTTACGTAGTTCGAGCAATAATAACAGCATTACTAATAATAACATAACATCAAACTACTATTATGGTATCTGCTTGCGGTATTCGAGCAATAATAATAGTATTACTAATAATAGTATATCGAACAATGATTATGGTATCTACTTAGATAGTTCGAGCAATAATGGTATTAATAGTAACAATATAACTTCGAATAACGATAATGGTATCTACTTAAATGATTCGAGCAATAATAATAGTATTACTAATAATAATATACTGAATAACGATAATGGTATCTACTTAAATGATTCGAGCAATAATAATAGTATTACTAATAATAATATACTGAATAACGATAATGGTATCTACTTAAATGATTCGAGCAATAATAATAGTATTACTAATAATACCATAACTTCGAATAACAATTATGGTATCTCCTTGTATCTTTCGAGTAATAACAGTATGATTGATAATAGTATATCGAATAACTATAATAATATCTACTTGTGTAGTTCGAGCAATAATAATAGTATTACTAATAATAATATATCAAACGGCAATCATGGTATCTACTTAAGTCAATCGAGCAATAATAATAGTATTACTAATAATAGTATAACTTCGAATAACAGACGTGGTATCCTATTAGATTTATTGCAGTAGCCTCAGACGAAGATGGTAGGGCTATTAAACTCCCCC
>JAHEPY010000003.1 GCA_019561565.1 Methanothermococcus sp. SCGC AD-155-M21 | reverse complement strand
CCAGGTTGTAGAGTATCCATAAATATCGCTCCAATTAGAGTCTAAAACTTCTTTATCCTTTTCTTCAACCCAGTATTTTGGCTGCACCTTATCATCCATACCACAAATTGGACAGCCTTTCCATGGCCCTTTATTTTTATCATAGAATATCCTACAGGGGTTGAAAATACTATTTCTTACATATACAAGGAAGCATATATTGAGGTTTTTGGGGAGGATGGTAAGACAAAGAAGGAACTAGAAAAGATTCAGATAGCCTTAAAAAATCCTATAGGTTGCGATAAAAAAATAGATGAAATTAATTCTTCAGATATTAATAAACTTGCAATGTTTGAAGGTAATATCATATCCGCAGCAAAGGTATGTGCCCTATTAAAAAAGGCATGTTTTGTATGTAAAAACTGTGGAAATATAATAAATAAAACAGTAAATGATTATTTTTCAATACCTAAGATGATATGTAGTAATAAAAACTGTAGGGCTGAAATGTCCCTTGACTTAAGTAGTTCCACCTATGTAAATATACAGGAGTTGGAAATTCAGCAACCTATAGATTTAATGAAAAACCCAGAGGATCCTCCAAGAAGTATTAAGGCATTTCTTGAAAATTCTGAGGGCATATATTCTGGGAGGGTAAATGTTGTGGGAACAGTAATGAAAAAATCAGTACGTCCAAATTTACCAATTTTTGAAATATATGTTAAGAGTAACAGTATATCTTTAAATGAGAGTTATCAAAAGATAGAGGTAAGGGACATATTAAACCCTGATTTAATAGAAACACTGAACCAATTAGGTAGAAAAAGGAATATAGTGGATATACTATCTAACTATCTCATACCACAGATTAAAGGATATGATATTGTAAAGAAGGCCATATTTCTACAGCAAATTAAAGGATGTATAAAGTTCCTACCTGATGGTTCCCCCTTAAGACGGGATAGCCATATTCTTTTAATTACAGATCCTGGAATAGGAAAATCCACAATGTTAAGGAGAATAGCAAGATTGTTTCCTCAAAATTCCTACGCCTCAATTACCACTGCAACAGGAGGGGACTTACAGCCAATGTTGTAAGGGAGAGTACTGAAATAGGGGATGGTTGGGTAGTAAAACCTGGAGTATTTGTAAAATCCAATGAGGGTACAGCCTGTATAGATGAACTTACAGTGGATAGGAATATTATGAAGTATATCCTTGAGGCCATGGAATCCCAGACCATACATGTAAATAAGGGGGGCATAAATGTAAAACTTCCAGCCAAATGTGCAGTTCTTGCAGCATGCAATCCAAAAAGGGGTAGGTTTGATAATAATTTGGGAATAGTTGAGCAAATAAATATACCCTCTCCTCTGTTAAGTAGATTTGACTTAATATTCCCATTAAAGGACATACCAGATATAAAAAGAGATGAGGAAATAGCAGAGCATATACTGGATATCCACATAGAAACAGCAACAAAAAACTATTCTGTTCTAAAGCCAATTGAGATAGATGGTATAGTTGTGGATGAAGATTTAATTAAAAGTTATATCATCTACGCCAGAACCTGTGCATACTTTGAGGAAAATCAGGCACTCTTTATGGGAGAGGGCATAGATGAGAGAAAGTTAAAAAACCCATATTTAACAAAATCTGCAAAGAAGATTATAAAGGACTACTATATCAACATGAGAAAGTTAGGAGAGGGAGATAACCCAATACCTGTTACTGCGAGACAATTGGAGGCAGCCATAAGAATCTCTGAGATGCATGCCAAGGCAAGGTTATCAAGAAAAGTTGAAGAAAGGGATGCAAAGATAGCCATAGATATTATTGAAGAATGCTTAAACCAAGTTGCCTATGATCCAGAAACTGGAAAGTATGATATAGGAAAGGCCATGGGACAATTGCCAAAATCCAAGTTTGATAAAATGGATAAAATAATAGAGATTATAAGGGAATTATCAGCATTATCAGATAATAGTTTGGCCCATGAGGAGGATATTGTAGAGAAGGCTACTGAGTATAATATATCAGAAAAGGAAGTGGAGGATTTACTTGAAAAATTGAAAAAAAGTGCTGAAATTTACTCTCCAAAATTTGGATACTATAAAATTACATAGGGATGTAATAAATAAAATAAAAAATAAAAATTTAAAAAATAATTAAAAAATTATTAATATAAAAATAAATTATAATAAATTATAAAATTTTTATTTAAAAATTTAAAATATATTAATATTTATTTAATACACCCCTTATTTTTTTGGGATAGTATGAAGTTATTAAAAAATCTGAAAATTTACAATCCAAGGGTATATCATGCCATTGAGATAATAGGCATATTATGTACTTTGGAGATTTTAATCTCTTTTATATTATCAACATACAATCCCCCCTATGAGGATATTTTAATAAAGATGGATTTTATAGCAATTTCCTTTCTTTCTTTTGAGTTTATTTATAAGTTGATTGGAACTAAGAATAAATTAAAGTTCTTTAAAGATCTATACAATATAATAGATGCCGTGGTTATTGGTGCCTTTATACTTTATCTTCTTCAAATATACTCCACAAATGCGATTATTAGTTTAAGAATAATCAACGCTGTAAGAATATTGGTACTTTTAAGGGTTGTAAAATTTAAACATCTTAGTTTAAGTCGTGAAATGGTTAATTTTATTACTATTTTAACTTATAGTTTTATAATCTCCAGTTTTATATGGTTAGCAGAAAATGAAGTAAATCCTGGAATAAATAACTTTGCAGATGCATTTTATTTTACAGTTATTTCCATAACCACCATAGGATATGGAGATATTACCCCTATGACCATGTGGGGAAAAATAATAATAGTTTTAGCAGTACTTTATTTAATCTCTGGGCTAATAACCAAAATTCAGTCTGGTCTCTATACCAAATTAGGGAAAAAGGAATAAGTAAGAAAGGAATAAGGGATTAAAAAAAATATGGTTTTAGATAGGATATGCAATAACAATAGTCAAATGCATATATATTAAATTAAGTCCATAAAAAAATAATAAAATATAAATAAAGAAGATATTTTAAGTCCATCTATCTTAGTTTAATATGAAGTTTATAATGCCATCCTTAGGGGAGTTTAGGTATTTTAAAATATTAAGATTTATTCTACCTTAATTCTAACTATTTTTTATATTTATATAAAATTTTTATAATAATTTATTTTAATTTTAATTATCCTTTATTTTTTATTATTATTCTTTATTTATTATAAATAATTTTTTAAGGCCATAAATATAACATGGGATGTGTTAAAAATGAGTAGTAATAACAATAAATTAAAAGAGGAATTAAAAAACAAACTCAAAGAACTATTTCAATTTGAAAGGGAAGATTTAGACTTTGGTATTTACAGAATAATGAATTATAAAAGAAAAGAGATTGAAAGATTTATTGATAAAGAACTAATTGAAGAGATTAAAAAACAATTAAATATTTTAAGTGAAGAGGAAAAAAGTATAATTGAAAATAAGGAACAACTGGAAGAAATTAAACTCTCAGAAGATTTAGAAAAAGAGATCTACAACCACTTAATAACCTTCTTCTCAAGATATTACGACAATGGAGATTTTATAAGTAAGAGAAGATATGGAAAAAATGAAAAATATGTTATTCCATACAATGGAGAGGAGGTTTATCTCTACTGGGTAAATAAGAATCAATACTATATAAAAACTACAGAGTACTTTAGAAAATATACCTTCAGAGTTAAAGGATTAACAGTTAATTTTAAAGTCTTAGAAGCAGAGGAAGAAAAGGGAAATATTAAATCCCAGGAAAAGAAGTTTTTTATTTTAAATGAGAGGATATTTGATTTTGATAAAGATAAAAAAGAATTAAACATTTACTTTGAATATAGAGTAATCTCTAAAGAGGAGGCAAAGGAGAAAGGTTGGGGGGATAAAAAAGGGTTAAATATTAAACAGAATAAAATAAATGAAAAGATAATAAAAATATTAGAAAAAAAGATACCCCAGAATAATTTAACAGGAATTATCTTTGAAAAAGAAGGAGAAAAATCTTTACTAGAAAAACACCTTTACAACTACACAAGAAGAAATACAAGGGATTACTTTATCCATAAAAATTTAAAGGGATTCTTAGAAAGGGAATTGGATTTCTATATTAAAAATGAGTTTTTACAGTTGGAGGATTTACAGATTTTAGAACAAAATAAATACTTTGATAAATTAAAGGTTTATCTTATTGGAGTTAAGGCATTTAGAAATATATCTTTAAAAATTATTGAGTTTTTAGATCAGATTGAAAACTTTCAGAAGAAATTATGGGAGAAGAAAAAGTTTGTTATTAATACCCATTATGTAATTACTATGGATAAGATTAAGGAATATGCAGGAGAGGAGTTTTTAGAGGATATTTTAGATAAAGTATTAAATAATAAAAAGCAATTAGAGGAATGGAAGGATTTATTCAATATTGAAGTTAAAGATAAGGATGATTTAATTGAAAACAACACATTACAAGGTAAAGAATATAAAAAACTACCAATTGATACAAAGTATTTTAATGAAGAGTTTAAATGGAATCTATTAGTTGCTTTAAGTGAAAGGAATGATTTAGAGGATATTTTAGATGGGATTTTAATAAAGAGTGAGAACTTCCAAGGTTTAAATTTATTATTAAATAAATATTATGAAAAGGTGCAAACAGTTTATATTGACCCTCCCTTTAACAAAGATAATGAAGCAGATTATCTTTATAAAGTTGGCTATAAGGATGCCACTTGGATAACAATGCTTGAAAATAGGATTAGGTTGGGAAGGGAATTATTGGATGAAAAGGGAAGTATATTTGTTAGATGTGATTA
The DNA here is from genome assembly GCA_019561565.1 of Methanothermococcus sp. SCGC AD-155-M21. Lineage (GTDB taxonomy): Archaea > AGJL01 > Methanococci > Methanococcales > Methanococcaceae > Methanofervidicoccus. The sequence continues at coordinate 36,065 of JAHEPY010000003.1, read as the reverse complement.
TAATGGAAATCATTATGTAAGGTTTTTATTAAATGAGATTTTTGGAAAGGATAATTTTAGGAATGAAATAGGTATAAGAAGATTTAAGAAAAATGTTATGGAAAGAGAAGTAAAGAAACTTCCAGAAGGATTAGATACAATATACGTTTATGCAAAAAATTCTGAATACTTTTTTTATTTAAATCCATTTAAGATGAAAAATGAGAAAAGAGGAGGGTTTTGGAGACACATGGGTGATTCTTCCGGGCAAGGGGGCCCTAAGATTTTCTTTGGCAAAGAGTTATATCCTCCAGTAGGAAAGCACTGGAAATATTCCCAAGAAAAAATAGATCAGATGATAGAGGAAGGAAAAATAATTTTGCAATGCAAACACTGTAGATATATACATGATAAAAATAAAGGGCCATGGAAAGGCTGTCCAATTTGTGGTATGGATGATAAGGTGCAGCCAAAATACTGGGTTGAAGAAAAGGATAAAGAAGTTTTAGACTCTAATTGGAGCGATATTTATGGATACTCTACAACCTGGAAGTTTCAAACAGAAAACTCCGAAATCCTTCTAAAGCGTGTTATTCAATCCACATCCAAGGAAGGAGATTTAATCCTTGACTTCTTTCTTGGTTCAGGTACAACAATAGCAGTAGCCCATAAATTAAAGAGAAAATGGATGGGAGTTGAGATGGGAGAGCATTTTTATACTGTAATTTTGCCAAGAATGAAAAAAGTATTATTCTATGATAAATCAGGAATAAGTAAAGAAAAGGAGGTAAAAGAAAAATACAACCCTAAGATGGCAGGAGGATTCTTTAAATACCAAACCTTAGAACAATATGAGGATGCATTAGAAAACATTGAGTTTGAAAAAACACGAAAGGATCTTTTAGAACTCTCGGATTACTTTGTTAAATATATGCTTGAATGGGAAACAAAGGGAAGTAAAACTTTTCTTAAAATTGATGACTTAAAGGATCCATTTAACTACAAACTTAAAGTATTGGAAAATTATCAACAAAAAATAGTAAATGTGGATTTAGTGGAAACATTTAATTATCTCCTTGGATTGAATATTAAAGGTTATAAACTTTTAGAATGTAACAATAGAACATATTTATTTATATTTGGGGAAGAAGTGGGTAAAAAAATAGCAATAATTTGGAGAAGTATGGGGGGTATTGGCTTTGAGAATGATAAGAAAATAATTGAAAATATTGTAAAAGATTTTAATCCTGATGAAGTATATATCAATAGGGATGCTACAGTTAAGGGATTTAAATCAATAGAACCTTTGTTTAAATCATTAATGTTCAGGAGGGAAGGGTAAGATGAGTATTAATAACAATAATTTAAAAGAGGAATTAAAAAACAAACTCAAAGAACTATTTCAATTTGAAAATGGGGATTTAGACTTTGGTATTTATAAAATAATGAATTATAAAAGAAAAGAGATTGAGGAGTTTATTGAGAATGATTTAATAGATGATATAAAAAAACAATTAAATCTTTTAAATGAAGAAAAAAGAAATAAAATAAGAGAAGAACTTGAAAAAATAAAACAAAGTATAAGTGAAAACTTTAGAGAAGATGCTTTTAAAAATGGAGATTTAAAAGAAGGATTTAGAGATACGCCCCTTGGAAAAGAATATTATGAAAAGAAAAAGCAATTAGAACAGATCGAGATTTCAGAAAATTTAGAAAAAGAGATCTACAACCACCTAATAACCTTCTTCTCAAGATATTACGATAATGGAGATTTTATAAGTAAGAGAAGATATGGAAAAAATGAAAAATATATTATTCCATATAATGGAGAGGAGATTTATCTATACTGGATAAATAAGGATCAATATTATATTAAAACAACGGAGTATCTTAGGAAATATACCTTCAGAGTTAAAGGATTAACAGTTAATTTTAAAGTCATAGAAGCAGAGGAAGAAAAGGGAAATATTAAATCCCAGGAAAAGAAGTTTTTTATTTTAAATGATAGAGTATTTGATTTTGATAAAGAAAAAAAAGAATTAAACATTTACTTTGAATATAGAACTTTAAAAGAGGAAGAAAAAGAGAAATACAAGCATGGTAATACAATATCCCAGGATAAGATAAATGAAGAAACAATAAAAATATTGGAAGAAAAAATACTAAATAATGAAACAATAAGACCTCTTTTTAAAAAAGAAGGAGAAAAATCTTTAATGGAAAAACACCTTTACAACTACACAAGAAGAAATACAACTGATTACTTTGTCCATAAAAATTTAAAGGGATTTTTAGAAAGGGAATTGGATTTTTATATTAAAAATGAGTTTTTACAATTGGAGGATTTACAGGTTTTAGAGCAGAATAAATACTTTGATAAATTAAGGATTTATCTTATTGGAGTTATAGCATTTAGAGATATATCTTTAAAAATTATTGAGTTTTTAGATCAGATTGAAAACTTCCAGAAGAAACTATGGGAGAAGAAAAAGTTTGTTATTAATACTCATTATGTAATTACTTTGGATAAGATTAAGGAATATGCAGGAGAGGAGTTTTTAGAGGGTATTTTAGATAAAGTATTAAATAATAAAAAGCAATTAAAAGAATGGAAGGAGTTATTTGGGATTGATGTTAAAGACAAGAATGATTTAATTGAAAAAAAACATATTGCAGGGTAAAGAATATAAAAAACTACCAATTGATACAAAATATTTTAATGAGGAATTTAAATGGAAGTTATTGGCTGCCTTAAGTGAAAAGAATGATTTAGAGAATATTTTAGATGGGATTTTAATAAAGAGTGAGAACTTCCAAGGTTTAAATTTATTATTAAATAAGTATAGCGAAAGAATTAAAACAATCTATATAGACCCTCCTTACAATACAGGAAGTGATGATTTCATTTATAAAGACAGCTATCAGCATTCATCCTGGCTTACAATGATGGAGAATAGGTTAAATTTAGCAAGGGAATTAATGAGAGAGGATGGAGTTATTTTTGTGAGTATAGATGATAATGAGTTGGAAAGATTAAAAATGATTAATATAAATATTTTTGGCGAAAAATGTTTCTTAGAAACTTTTATTTGGAATAATACTTCTACCCCTCCCTCTCTATCCAATATTTCTAGAAAAAATGTAGAGTATATTGTCACATTTGCTAAAGCACAATTAAAAGACAGATTTAGGGGGAGAATAGCAGAAGGTAATGATGCTCCTTTGTTAAATAAGGGAAATTCCCTTAGAATTCTTACGTTTCCTCCAAATGCAGTAAGTTTTAATATACCAGATGGTAAGTATAAAAAAGGCAAAAGAGAAAGAGTAGAGTTATTAGATGACGTTGAGGTTGTTAATGGGAAAAATAAAAATTCTTTTAGAATAAAATGCGAATCCAAATGGACACAAGAAACCTTAGATAAAGAAATCATGTTAGGTACAATTTTTTTCATAAAAAGTAAAAAATTTTCTATAAGGTACAAGAGAGTAAAAGATAAGGAGGATTGGATCATACCAGACAAGTATATTGACAATATTTTTTTAGATAAAAAAGCAGGTGTGGGAACAAATGAGGAAGGGAGTAACGAAATATCTAATTTAGGAATTTTTTTTGATTCATATCCTAAACCAAGTAGTTTAATTCACTACTTGGTAAGGATGAATACTCAACTCAACAATTTAGTGTTAGACTTCTTCGCAGGCTCAGGTACAACCGCACATGCAGTTATGAAATTAAATAAAGAAGATGGAGGCAAAAGAAAGTTTATTCTAATAGAAATGGCAGAATATTTTGATACTGTTATCATTCCAAGAATTAAGAAAGTGGCACATTCTTTTAACTGGAAGGAAGGAAAACCACAAGATACTGATGGAATTGGCGTATTTTTCAAATACCACACCTTAGAACAATACGAAGATGCATTAGAAAATATTGAGTTTGAAAAAGCACAAAATGATCTTTTAGAACTCTCAGATTACTTTGTTAAATACATGCTTGAATGGGAAACAAAGGGAAGTAAAACTTTTCTTAAAATTGATGACTTAAAGGATCCATTTAACTATAAACTTAAAATATTGGAAAATTATCAACAAAAAATAGTAAATGTGGATTTAGTGGAGACATTTAATTATCTTCTTGGTTTAAATATTAAGAAATATAAAATATTAAAGGATAATAATAGAACATATTTATTTGTTTTTGGAGAAAAAAAAGGCAAAAGAGTAGCAATAGTTTGGAGAAGTATGGAAAACATGGACTTTAAAAAAGATAAAGAGGAAATTAAAAAAGAAATAGAAAACTTTAATCCCGATGAGATTTATATCAATGGAGATGCAATAGTGAAAGGATTTAAAGCAATAGAACCTTTGTTTAAAAAGTTAATGTTTGAGGTGATGTAAAATGGAAAAATATTACTTTGCTTATGGATCCAATATGAATTTAGATCAGATGGAAGAACGTTGTCCTGATTCAGAGTTTGTTTGTGTTGGTTATATTAAAAATTATAAATTTGTCTATGATGGTTATTCAATAACACGTGAAGGAGCAGTTGGCAATATACTCAAAGATAAAGAAGGAATTGTTTGGGGGGCGATTTTTAAAATATCTGAGAGAGATGAAGAAGAATTAAACCGATGTGAGGGCTATCCCACTACATATTCTAAAAATATTTAGATGCATATGATAAACAAGATAAGCCCTATAAGGTGTTAGTTTATTTAAGAGAGCCTCTTAAAGAGGGAAGTCCTTCTGTGGAATATGAAGAAATTGTTGTAGAAAGTGCAAAACAACTAAGTCTGCCTTCGGAATACATCGATACTTATCTTAGGGTAAGAAAAGATGAAAAATAATTAAAAATACAATAAAAGATTTTAATCCTGATGAGATTTATATCAATAGGGATGCTACAGTTAAGGGATTTAAAGCAATAGAACCTTTATTTAAATCATTAATGTTTAAGGGGGAGAGTTAAATGAATGATGATTTAACACGAGATAAATTTGGTAAAAGAACAGATAAAACTGGAGAAAGGGATTTAACTTTTAATAGTTGGCATAGAAAATATCTTAGTAATAAATCTTATACCACTGACATTGATTTCTATGAATATAGAATAGAAAAAAATGGAGAATTTATCCCAAAGGCTTTTTTAGAAGTAAAACAGGCCCATGTAAAACAGAAAAAATATTTATGTGGTGCAAACTCCAAAGCGATTTTTCTTCTAAGTCAGAAAATAGGAATAAAATTTTTTATCATACTCTATGGATTAAAGAATCCAGAAACCTTAGAATGTGATTTTTGGGTTTGGGAAGTAAAAAACTATGATGAATTTAATAAGTATGATGAAAGTAAGTTTAAAGTATTTTTTAGAAAATACACAAATAATGAGTTAATCCAATTACTTGAAAATCTTTAAGGGGATGTAGATGGCAATAAAACTTGAAAAACATATGGTTTTAAACAAATATTTCCTAAGTTTCTTTGGATTTAATGATTTTAAGGAATTAGGGGAAAAATTAAAGGACACCCAAGAAGGCTATGATAACTTAGGGAGAAGTTATTTTATTGATACTTTAATAGGATTAAAACCAGAGTGGGAGAATTTACTTTTAAGATATGATTATGCAATAAAGGAGTATGTAAAAAAATTAGAAAAAAACAGAAGCCAGATAGACTTTAAACTTAAATACTTCCAGTATTTAGCAGTTTTATTTACAGAAATTTTTCTCGATAAATATTACAATGATAGGCAAAGGTTTTTAAATGAATTAAATGCATTTTTACAAGAGTTTAACAGCAAAAACAGAACAAAAATAAGCCCCTTTACAGAGGAAGACCTAAAAAAATTAGCCTTTTGGATGGCAACAGGAAGTGGGAAAACCTTAATAATGCATATAAATTATTGGCAGATTTTAAAATACTCAAAAAATAATTGGGACAACATAATCCTTATAACTCCTAATGAGGGATTATCAAAGCAACATCAAGAGGAATTAAAACTTAGTGGTATTCCATTTAAATTATATGATGGGAACTCTAATAATCTTAAAACAAAAGATAGAGAAATATTAATCATAGATATTCATAAACTAACAAAAGAGAAAAAGGGAGAAGGAGTAAGTGTAGATATATCCTATTTTGAGGGCAAAAATTTAGTTTTCATAGATGAGGGCCATAAGGGACAAAAATCAGAAGAACAAAGATGGAAAAAATTAAGGGAAGAGATAGCAAAAGAAGGATTTTTATATGAATACTCTGCAACATTTGGGCAGGTTATTGGGAAAAATAAAGATTTACTTGAGGAATATTCTAAGGCAATAATTTTTGATTATTCCTATAAGTACTTTTATAAAGATGGATATGGTAAAGATTTTTATGTTTATAATATAAAATCAGAGAAAAAGGACAATAAAGAATATTATTCCCAAGAAAAGCAAAACCTTTTATTCACAGCAGGATTATTGTCATTCTATGAACAATTGGCAATTTTTGAAAAACATAAAAAAGAATTAAAGGAATACAATATTGAAAAACCCCTATGGATTTTTGTTGGTAGTAAGGTAATAGGAAAGGGAGTTAACTCTGATGTAGTGAAAGTAATTAAATTTATTGATGCAATAACAAAGAATAAGGAACAATTTAAAGAAAATGTAGATAAAATATTAAGTGGAGAATCTGGACTTATTAACAATGAAGGAAATGATATTTTTAAAAATAAATTTAAATTTATAAGAAATTTAAACTTAGATGCCCTTGTAGAGGATATATATCAAAAAATATTTAATGGAAATGGAAAATTGGAACTTTATGAGATAAAAAACTCAGAGGGAGAGATAGGGCTAAAAACAACAGGAGAAAAATACTTTGGAGTTATTAATGTTGGGGATGTTAAAACTTTAAAAAAACTAATTTCAGAATCCAAAATAGAGATTAAAGAAGATCATTTTACCCAATCCTTATTCTTTGATATTAATAAAAATAACTCTCATATAAATATTTTAATTGGATCTAAAAAATTCATTGAGGGTTGGAACTCCTGGCGTGTTTCAAATATGGGATTAATAAATATGGGAAAGGGAGAGGGACCTCAAATTATCCAACTCTTTGGAAGGGGGGTAAGACTAAAAGGTAAAGATTACTCCCTAAGGAGAGAAGAAAATCCAGATTATGAATTAAAGGTATTACAAACCCTATTTATATTCGGTTTAAATGCAGACTATATAAATGCATTTTTAGCCACAATAGAGAGGGAAGAGGTAGATTATGAAGAGATAGAAATTCCAATAAAATTCAATAAAACCAACAAATGGGAAAAAAAGATTTACACAATAAAAACAAAGGATGACTTTAATTTTCTTGAATACCCTCTAAAACTTGAAGTAGATGAAAAAATATTAAGAAATATAAAAATTGATCTAAGGCCTAAGATTACAACAGCAGAGGGATTAAAGGTTGGAAATGCAGAGATTACAATTGATAAACCATTATATATCCAAGAGAAAGATTTAAACTTCATTGATTGGGATTTTATTTACTCAGAGGTTATGAATTATAAAATTACAGAAGGAATGTATAATTTAATTATAGATATTGATACAATAAAAAATATAATAAAATCAAAAAAATATAAAATATTCCTAAATAAATCAGAGGGAATAGATATAGAACATAACAACGAAGAATCATTTTTAAAAATACTTTCATTTGAAGGAATAAGAAAATTTAATGAGATCATTTTAATGGTTATAAAGGATTATATCCTTAAATCCTATAGAAGGGAAGAGAAAAGAAAAACTATGGATTATTTGGAAGTTGAACCCCTAACAATAGAAAAACATCCTTCTATGTATCCCAAGGATGGAGAAATAATAATTAAAATACCAAAAAGCTTAGAAGAGGATATTGAAGAAATTATGAAGCAACTCAATGAATATGATCCAGATAATGATAAAGTGCCCCAACAATGGAAAGAATGGGATTCCTTTGTTGTTCATCTTGACAATCATTTATGCACTCCTTTGATAGTATGGAAGAAAAATAAAGACGAAATAAAATCAATTCCTGTGAAGTTGAATGAAGGAGAAACAAAATTTGTAGAGGATCTTAAAAACTTTTTAGAAAATAATAGTACCTTTAAAAATGATGATATATTTTTACTTAGAAATCTCTCAAGAAAAGGTATAGGGTTTTTTATTACCTCAGGATTCTATCCGGACTTTGTAATGTGGATAAAAAGGGAATATAAACAGCATATAATTTTTATAGATCCAAAGGGTATAAGAAACCTTGGGAACTTTAATGATGAAAAAATCCAATTATGTACCTTCTATATTAAGGAAATAGAAAAGAGAATAAATAAAGAATTAAATAAAAAAGGAGAAACACTTAATATACAATTGGATGCATTTATTCTATCTACATCATCTTACGATGATATAAAAGGTATATTTGGCGAAGGTAATTATACAAAAGAAGATTTTGAAAAACATAATATTCTTTTCCAGGAGGATAGGAATTATATTAAAAAAATTTTTAAAAAAATAGGCATAATTAATAATTAAAAAAACTATTTTTAATTTAAATTTAATTTTTATAATTTTTATAATTTTATATATTTTTTATCATATTAATAATTATTATTATTATAAAATACCATAATTAAAAGTGATAACATGATAGAAGTTGAAAATTCTATAATAGAGGCCATATATTCAAAGGTCCAGGAAGTATCCAATAAATCCAAAGAAGAAATTGGAGAGATAAAATTGGAGGAACCTCCTTCACTGAATTTGGGGGATTATTCAACAAATATATCCTTTAGATTGGCAAAGGTATTAAAAAAACCTCCAAAGGTTATTGCAGAGGAATTAGTAGAGATGTTAAACTCTGAAGGTATGCCATCCTACATTAAGGAGATAAAGGCCCTTAATGGATATATAAACTTCTTTTTGGATTATAGCCTGTACTCAAGGGAAGGTATAAAAAAAATAATAAATGAAAAGAATAACTTTGGCAGAGGCAAAGATAAAGGCAAAAAAATAATACTTGAACATACCTCGGCAAATCCCAATGGACCGTTACATATAGGCCACAGTAGAAATGCCATTGTTGGAGATAGTTTAAAGGGCATACTTGAATTTGAAGGGTATGATGTGGAAACCCATTACTATGTAAATGATATGGGTAGGCAGGAGGCCATAGTTGTTTTTGGATTGGACAGGTTTGGAATTGATAATGATAAGGATAAGAAACCAGATCATGCCATTGGAGAGATCTATGTAAAGACCAATAATCTTTTAAACAAAGATCCTCAATTGGAAGAGGAAATACTGAATATAATGAAAGAATACGAGGAATCCTTAGAAAAAAATCAAGAAAGTGATATTGTAAAAAAATTCCAGTGGGCTGTAAATTATGCCTTAAGGGGATTTAAAGAGACCCTAAATAACCTAAATATTAAACATGATAGGTTCATATGGGAAAGTGAGTATGTAAGGAATGGCATGGTAAAGGAGGTTATAAAAAAATTAATGGAGGCCAACAAGGTAGTAAAGGAGGACGTATATAAACTTGATCTATCAGACTTTGGAATAGAAAAAAAACTTGTTTTAGCAAGATTAAATGGTACAAGTTTATACTCCACAAGGGATATTGCCTACCACATAGATAAAATGGCAAATTGCGATATTGGTATCAATGTATTGGGGGCAGATCACAAACTTACAGCCCAAATGGTAAATGCCTCATTAAAACTGTTAAACTACAACACTCCAAAAGTCATATTCTATGAATTCATATCCCTTCCAGAGGGATCCATGAGTACAAGAAAGGGGAGATTTATAAGTATGGACGAACTTTTCGAGGAATCTAAAAGGAGGGCCATTGAGGAGGTTAAAAAAAGAGGTATTACCAAGGATGAAAAAGAAATCCAAGAGATTGCCCATAAAATCGCTGTAGGTGCAGTTAGGTACAATATAGTAAGAATATCTCCAGAGAAACCCATGGTATTTAGATGGGAGGAGGCCTTGGACTTTGAAAAGGTTGGATGTCCAGTTATACAGTATGCCCATGCAAGATGCTCCAGGATACTTGAAAATGCATTAGAGAAAAATAATATAAATATAAACAATAGGGACTTTGAGAAACTCTTTAACTATGAATTAAAGGAACAGGAAAAGATACTTATAAAAACCCTATTGAAATTCCCAAAGATCCTTGAGAAATCAGCAGAATATCTAAAACCCCAAACACTTGCAAATTACATGTTGGATGTGGCCCAGGCCTTTAACAGTTTCTATGGGAATTGTCCAATCCTAAGGGAGGAAAATGAGAATATATTACATTCAAGAGTTAGGATTGTAGAATCTACAAAAATAGTTATAGAAAATGGCCTTGGAGTACTGGGAATAGATTGTCCAGGAAGGATGTAATTTACATATAGAGATTTATTCCAAGGGAGGCACATAATAGAACTAAGGCCCTAGTCATCTCATTGGTAGCACCTAAGACATCTCCATTTACACAGTTAAGATCCCTATTGGATTTCCTTGCAATAATTATGGCAAAGAACACTGCAACAGTTGAGCACAATACCCCAACCTTTGAGAGATCCAATAAAAAGGAGAGTATCATCATTATTAAATAGCCCATAAATAAATGGTACTCATTAGTATTCTTAACAAAGTATCGCCCTGTGCCCTCCTTTGAGGGAATACCACAGCATGCACAGGTAAGAAGTCCCAATCTGGAACAGGCCTCTATTAATATCATAATTTTTAAAAATATTAAAAATGGAAGTTTATTGTAAAGATAGCCTATGGAGGCCAAGGATATTATCTCCAAAAAAAATATAAATATTAGGGCTCCAACGCCCATGTATTTATCCTTCATAACCTCTAACTTTCTTCTTGCATTCCCCATTACCATCCAGGCATCTCCATAATCCCCCAATCCATCCACATGATGAAATCCCTGTATATACAACATTGTAAAAAGTACCAAGGCACCTACAAGGATAGGGGCCTCCATATTGAGGTAATAGAATGGAAGGGCCACAATAGAGCCTAAGAATCCAATAAACATTCCAATAAACAGGATAATTATAAAGTATTTGGACATCTCTTCAAAATCACTGTGGAAGTTTCCAACAGGTATCCTTGTCATAAAGGCAATTATCCCCTTAATCCCATCTATGGCATTGCCTATCTCTGTTAATTTTTTCATAGGATATTCCTCATAATTACTCTTTTACTCTTTTCCTTCCTTTAAACTTCTTACAATATCTATAATCTCCCCTAAATCCTTAACCTCATACTTACAATCATTTCCTTTAATATCCCTATATTTACCCCTAAGTATTCTTATGGCATGCATGCCTATACTATTGGCAGGCATAATATCATTATCTACCCTATCTCCAACTTTGCATTTAAGTTTATCTTCCTAAGGGCATACTCATAAAACTCGATATTTGGCTTTCCAAGCCCATACTCCTCTGAAGTTACAACCTCATCAAAAAAATCAACTATTCCAAGCCTTATAAGTTTTTCCCACTGTTTTATGGTAATTCCATCTGTGATTACCCCCAATTTCAATCCCATCTTTTTTAACTCTATAAGGGTTTTTATGGTATCAGGATAGGGCCTTAAAAGGGCAAATTTAACGTTATGGTAGGTTATTATGCCCATGGTAATTATCTTAGGATTGTATTGGCCTTCAATGGCCTTTACCAAATCATCAAAGTGGCGGCTATAATTTGAGCCCTTTTGTTTAATTATTCTTTGGAGAATATTGTAGGCCTCCCTCTCTGAGGCATTTAATCCAGCATCTATCATCATTTTTATGGCTTCCTTTCGAGCCCTATCTGCAAAGGTAGATGAATCATATAAGGTATCATCCAAATCAAATAATACTCCCTTTATATCCATCTAAAGCACCCTTTATAAAAATTTTTAAATAATAATATAATTAAAATTCTATAGTTACTAATGCTATAATTAATAGCTCCATAGTTACTGTTTATTCTTTATAGAGTATCTATTTACTTTTTCCCTTACCATATTGAAGAGTCCCACAAAGTCATCCTCAACCCTAACAGGTACAACTATCAACCCTAATTCTCTGTGTCTCTCCACCCATTCCTTATCATAGGCAGGAACATCTATCTTTATAGGTTCCCCTGTGGGATTGCCCACTATTACATTTCTATGGGGAAAGGCCTCTACTTCATTATTGTTATAGGGTACTACAGTTTCCCTTATATATCCCCCAAGGGCCATGGTTAATTTTGGAAGTAATACCATTTTTGGCATATTTCACACCTTCATTTTTATCTTAAGTATTTATTTACTTTATTTATTTTTTATAATTAATAAATAATTTATAAATTATTCTATACCCTAAATATTATTTTATACTTTTTTTATTTATTTTTACTTTTATTTATTTAATTATTCTTTATATTTTATTATTATAATTATTTTATTTATTTTTATACTTCCATCTCCAACCTCCCCTTATCCATTCTTCATCTAAATTGTTCTTCTCAGCATAATTTATTAGATATTTCTCCCATCTTTCCCAGAGATGAGGATAATGCTCTTTAAGTAGTTCTATCTCCCCAAGTTCCATGGCAGGACATATGTAACAGCCCACTCTATCAAAACATAATTCATATAGTTTATTGTAGGGAGGATTATTTTTAAATAGGTATAACCAGAGGTGCATTGCAGACCAATTCAATATTGGAGCAGATTGTATCTGCCCCTCTATATACTTACTTTTCCAAATACGTAGTTTTTTTGAACGGTTCATTGATTCATATTTTCTTAACCCCACAAAGGTTAAACAGCCTTCCTTGTACCTACTTTTAATTAATCTCTCAATGGGCTTCATTTTACATACTTCACTGCACCATCTATAATCCCTTCCAGGAGGACCATACTCCTCAAGTTTTTTCCAGAAATCATTGGATTTAACTTTAATCATCTCCAAATTATACTCATTTTCCACCTGTTTCACATTCTCCAAAGTTTCAGGTAATTCCAAACCAGTATCTATGAATATAACATCAAATTTAATTTCCTTATCTCCAAAGGCTTTCAAAGCCAATATTAGTACTGCAAGACTATCTTTACCCCCAGAGTAGGCCACAACAATGGGTTTATTTATTTTCCTTACAGTGCCCCTCATAAATTCTATGGAGTTATTTTCAAACTTTGTAATTACATGTTCATTGGCATTTACCATCTTCTCTATGGATTCTTTTAAGTTTCCTGTTTCCCTTAAGTATGTGGCTTTCTTGGGAGTTTCAGCATGTCTTATTTTAACTACCATTCCTTTATCTCTGTTTATTATCTCATTGTAATCCATTCTTGCCCTTCCCACTCCCAATACAATAATATCCTTAAGATCTTCAAAATTTTCATAATTTATTGTGTCCTCTTCCCCATTCTTCATAATTAATACAATTACATCATCTCCCTTTTTAATCTCCTTGGAGGCATATGCAACCCCAGGCCTTAAAACTGAGGCATGCTTTTCCAGTATGTAGGGTATAATTTCTTTTTTAACCCCAATTATTTTTTTATTGCCCCCACTGTTTATTATTTTACGTGCCCCCTCCACAGTTGGTAGTATGGACCATTTATTTTTTTCAATATCATATCTTAAAATACCAAAGACAGTGCCATCAAGGATAATTTCCTTCATACAATCTATTCCAGGGGTATTACTTATTAAAACAATTTTATTTTTAAATATATCCTCCCTCTGGATGTTAAATTGATCATTTAAAATATTATTTATCATTTCTATATCCTTGATAAATGCAGGCCTGGCATCTCCTGGAGGTGTTATTTTTACATTATTAGTTTCCCTCTTGCATACATTACAAATTTTGTCAAGTACTGGAAGATTACAGTGAATGCACCATTTTAAATGGATCTTTCCAAGGAAGGTTTTCAAAAATTTCACCTATTTAAGATTCTTTAAAATAAATTAATAATATAGTAAAAATAATTAATAAAATAATTAAGGATATGATAAAAATATAATAATTAATTAAAAATAAACAATATGATAAAAGTATAAAATAATTAAATAAAAATAATAAATTTTATAATTTAAAAGAGTATATATTAAATAGAATTATCATAAATAATATTTTTTATAGTTCATAAATAAAATTTTCATATTATTTTTAATCCAATAGCAATTTAACCCCCACTATCATAAGTATTGTATAAAATATATATTTTAACCTTTGGGATTTTATTTTGTAGGCGATTTCTGCCCCATATTTAGAGGATACTGTGGCTATTAGTCCAACAATTAATCCAAAAATTAGGGATACATATCCAACATTATAGAGCTCTTCATGGAAGGAATAGGGGGCAGTCATATAGCCCACAAATCCCATAAAAGAGGTTAATATCATCATACCACAGGAGGTCCCAATTGCCATTTTTATTGGGAATCTTAGAAGATATACTAAAAGGGGAATAACAATTATACCTCCCCCTATACCAAATATTGAAGAGATAATTCCTACAATTATGCCCATAATACATAATTTTTTATAATTAATACTACTAATATTGTCTATACTATTATCTATGGTGTTTAAGTTATCAATCAATAGATTATTACCTGGTGTCCTGTAATTCTGTCTTTTTGTACCATAAAATCCATACAGGGATATAATAATTAGCAATAGGGCAAATAACCTCTTATGTAGATTGCCACTTAAATACTCCATTGATATTTTTAAGCCAATTAAAGAACCTATTATTCCAAGAACTCCTAAAACAATGGAGCATCTCCATAAAATATTTCCCTGTAGGTGGTGTTTGTAGGTACCAACTGTTGAAGTTAAAAAAATTACAAATAAACTAGTTCCAACAGCCATCTTTATGGAGGCATTTAAAGGGATTCCCATATCACAAAACAAACTATTTAATACAGGTACTAAAATAAACCCTCCCCCAATACCAAGTAATCCAGTAATAAATCCTATTATAGTCCCTAAGATTGCCAACAACAGTATTATTAAAGTATTCATGGAGTATAACCTATAAGATGGTAATCCACATATGTAAATCGTTAAATGTAAATCTTTAAAATTAATTTATATATTTTTATGTATTATAAATATTTTTTATTTTAAAATATTTTATTTTAGTGGATTGGAGATAACAATAATTAAATATATAATATAATAATTAAATATATAATATAATTATTAAATATAATTTTAATATTTTAATATTAAACTAATATAAAGGTATATATAATATTAATAATATATAGATAACATTAACAGGATATTATAATACTATTTTTTATAAAGACACTTACTATTTTTAATATTTAATAAAATTTTTAGAGGGATAACGTGGTGAAGATAACCGATGTTACTTTAAGGGATGGACATCAATCCCTAATGGCTACAAGATTGAGAACTGAAGATATGGTGCCTATTTTGGAAAAAATGGATGAAGTAGGATTTTATTCAATGGAGGTTTGGGGTGGAGCCACCTTTGATGCCTGTATTAGATACTTAAATGAGGATCCCTGGGAAAGGTTAAGAATAATTAAAAAAAGGATTCAAAAAACACCCCTTAAAATGCTATTAAGAGGTCAGAATCTTGTAGGCTATAGGCATTATCCAGATGATATTGTGGAAAAATTTATAGAAAAGGCCTATAAAAATGGTATTGATATATTTAGAATATTTGATGCCTTAAATGATATTAGAAACATGGAGGTTCCTATAAAGGTTGCAAAGAAGTTGGGGGCCCATGTACAGGGGGATATATCCTATACCACCAGTCCAGTGCATACCATAGATCAATTTGTGGAACTTGCAAAAAAATTTGAAGAGATTGGTTGTGATTCTGTAGGTATAAAGGATATGGCAGGCTTACTATTGCCTTATGATGCTAAGGAACTTATTGGAAGGTTAAAGGAAGAAATATCCCTTCCAATACATTTACATAGCCACTGTACAAGTGGAATTGCCCTATTTACCTTTATGACGGCAATTGAATCTGGTGTGGATGTAGTGGATTGTGCAGTATCCTCACTATCTATGGGAACATCCCATCCTCCAGTGGAAAGTGTTGTGGCTGCACTTAAAGGTACCAAGTATGATACTAAGTTAGATATGAGATTATTAAATGAAATTAGAGAGTATTTTGATAAAATTAGAGAGAAGTATAAATATTTAATAAACCCCATTTCTGAGAGAATTGATTCACGGGTTTTACTCTATCAGGTGCCTGGAGGAATGCTCTCCAATTTAGTTTCTCAATTAAAGGAACAGGGGGCATTGGATAAGTTTGAAGAGGTGCTTGAAGAAATTCCCAAGGTTAGGGCAGATTTAGGTTATCCTCCACTGGTAACCCCTACATCTCAGATAGTGGGAACCCAGGCTGTAATGAATGTATTAACTGGGGAAAGATATAAAGTAATTACTAACGAAGTTGTAAATTATGTAAAGGGACTTTATGGAAAACCCCCTGCCCCAATAAATAAAGAACTTATAAGGAGAGCATTGGAGGATGGTGAGAAACCTATCACATGTAGGCCTGCTGATTTATTGGAGCCAGAATATGATAAGGTTAAAAGAAAGGCAGAAGAAAAGGGCATAGTTTCAAAGGAAGAGGATATATTAACCTATGCACTATATCCACATATTGCAATTAAGTTCTTAAGGGGAGAGTTGAAACCTGAGCCAATTCCAGAGGAGAAGGAGGTATCCAAATTTATGGAGATTCCAACGGAATATGTTATTGAAGTGGATGGAGAGGCCTATGAAGTTAGAATCAATCCAAAGTATGGAACTGAAATGAAAAAGAAAAAGGAAGAAATTACTGTGGAAACTGAAGGAGCAGTAACCTCCCCACTTAGGGGTATGATTACAAAAATAAAAGTCAAAGAAGGAGAGACTGTAAAGAAAGGGGATGTAATACTAATATTGGAAGCAATGAAAATGGAAAATCCTGTTGAGAGCCCTGTAGATGGAAAGGTTGAAAAGATACTTGTTCATGAGGGACAATCTGTAAATGTAGGAGATATACTTATGGTAATTAAATAAATTCTAAAAATTTTTTAATATTTTAATTAAAATATTTAATATTTTAAATATTTTTAATGTATTTATTCCAATAGATCTCATTCTAAGGATCTTCCAAGGGTTTTAATAATCCTCTAATAAAATATTATTTTTAAATTTATATTAATTTATAAAAGTTAAATGTGGGATATCATGTTCAAAAAAATATTAATAGCCAACAGGGGAGAGATTGCAGTTAGAGTTATAAGGGCATGCCAAGAGTTAGGAATAAAAACTGTTGCAGTATATTCTGAAGCCGATGAACATGCCTTATTTACCTCCTTAGCAGATGAGAGTTATTGTATTGGCCCACCACAGGCATCTAAAAGCTATTTAAATATCAATAGAATAATAAAGGTTGCAAAAAAAAGTGGCTCTGAGGCCATACATCCTGGATATGGATTTCTCTCTGAAAATCCAAATTTTGCCAAGGCCTGTGAGGATAATGGCATAGTATTTATAGGACCTCCAGCCAAGGCCATTGAGGTAATGGGAAGTAAAATAAATGCCAAAAAGATTATGAAGAAGGCAGGAGTACCTGTATTGCCTGGTACAGATGGTTCAATTGATGACCCCAAGGAGGCCATAGATATTGCCAAGGAAATAGGGTATCCTGTAATGGTTAAGGCCTCTGCTGGGGGAGGAGGTATGGGAATGGGAATAGCCTACAACGAGGAGGAACTTATAGATACCATTGAATCCACTCAATCAATAGCAAAGAGTGCATTTGGAGATTCCACCCTATTCTTAGAGAAGTACCTTGAAAAACCAAGACATATAGAGATACAGATATTGGCAGACAAATATGGTAATGTAGTGTATTTAGGGGAGAGAGAATGTTCCATACAGAGAAGGCATCAGAAGTTGATTGAAGAGGCCCCATCTCCTATTATAACTGAAGAATTAAGAAAAAAGATGGGAGAGGCAGCAGTAAAGGCTGCAAAGGCCATAGATTACTGCAACGCTGGAACTGTGGAATTCTTATACTATGATGGGGAGTTTTACTTCTTGGAGATGAACACAAGGGTACAGGTGGAACACCCTATAACTGAAATAATCACTGGTATTGATATTGTAAAGGAACAGATGAAAATAGCCAATGGGGCTAAACTTTCATTTAAGCAGGAGGATGTGGAAATAAGGGGCCATGCAATAGAGTGTAGGATAAATGCAGAGGATCCAATGAGGGAATTCGTGCCCTCTCCTGGAAAAATAAAATACTATAGATCCCCTGGGGGACCTGGAATAAGAATAGATAGTGGAGTCTATGGCGGGGCCGAGATTCCTCCATACTATGATTCCCTTATAGCCAAATTAATAGGTTATGGGAAAAATAGAAAGGAGGCCATTGCAAGAATGAAAAGGGCCCTTAATGAGTATATGATATTTGGTATCAGTACAAATATACCATTCCATAAGGCTGTAATGGATGAGGAGGAGTTTAACAAGGGGAATATATCAACCCATTATATGGAGGACCGTAGTGGTTATTTGAAGGATAGGGTAAGTAAATATGCAATAGAGGCCATGGATTTAGAGAAGTTATATGAGGAAAAGATATTCCATGATAGTAAGAAGATAGTTGCACTCGCAGGAGGGCTAAATGCCTATATTACAAGTGTTGCAAATAAGAATAAACATGATAAGGAATATTCTAAGAATTATGAAGATTAATATTTAATAATAAATAAAAAATAAAATAATAATTATTAGAAAAATAAAATAAATAGTAAATAAATAATAAAAAATAATTTCCTTTAAACTATTTTAAAAAATATTTTTATTTTAATTAAATTTTATTAATTTTTAATTTATATTATGTTTTTATAGGTTCATATAATCATATATTTTATAATTATGTTTATTTATTTTATAAATCTATTTTTTATAATAATTTTAATATAGTGGATAGTAAAATAAAAAAATATAAAAACTCTAAAAAATTAAAACCTTTAAAATTATTTTTTTATGGTGAAGATAATGGATAGCATTGTGGAAAAAGTTCATGAATATATTGAAAAAATTGAAAAATCCAATATAAATGCATACATACAGATAGATACGGATAGAGTACTTAAGGAAGGGGAAGATTTAGAAAAAAACGAAAAATTAAAGAAAAAGCCTTTATATGGTAAGATCATAGGGGTAAAATCCAATATAAATGTTAAGGGTTATACAATATCCTGTGCCTCAAAGACCCTTGAGAACTATATAAGCCCCTATGATGCCACAGTAATTAAAAAGATAAAGTCCCAGGGGGGTTGACTAATATGGATGAGTTTGCCTGTGGAAGTAGTGGAGAGACCTCCTACTATGGAGCCACAAAGAACCCAAGGGCTGAAGGTAAAATACCAGGAGGCAGTAGTTCAGGAAGTGCTGCTGCAGTATCTGCCGATCTCTGTGATATGGCTTTGGGAAGTGATACTGGGGGAAGTATAAGAAACCCAGCCTCCCACTGTGGAGTGGTTGGATTTAAACCATCCTATGGAGTGGTAAGTAGGCAGGGACTATGTGATCTTGCCATGAGTTTTGATCAGATAGGCCCATTAACAAAGAATACTAAGGATGCCCTATTACTAACCAATATAATTAAGGGAAAGGATATTTCAGATAGTACAACAGTGGATACTCCAAAATTTGAGATAAAGAAAGAAGAGGAAATGAAGAATTACAAAATAGGGGTTGTAAAGGAATTTATGGAAGTTAGTGATGAAAAGATAAGGGATAGAATTGAGAAGGGCATTGAAGTTTTCAGGGATTTAGGTTGGGAAGTAGTGGAATTAAACTATAAATACACTGATTTAGCACTGCCTACCTACTACCTAATAAACTACGTGGAGTTTTTTTCAGCAACTAGGAGATATGATGGAAGGAGATATGGTTATCCAATAGAGAGGAAGTTTTGAGAAGAATATTAATAGGGGAGCACATAAGTGAAAGGGAGTTCAGTGGGAAATATTACAAAAAAGCACTACAGGCAAGGAGAATGATGAAGAGGGAGATGTTAAAACTTTTCAAGGATGTGGATGCTATAGTATCTCCTACAGTACCTAAGATTCCCCATAACATTGGGGAGGAACTTACCCCTATGGAGATGTATGCCTATGATGTCCTAACGGTACCAACAAATATATGTGGAATGTGTGCAGGAGTTGTAGGTTGTGGAGATATAAATGGAATACCTGTGGGATTGCAAATACAGGGAAAACCCTTTGATGATGAAAAAATATTAAATATTATGATATGTTTTGAGGAGAATTTTAATAAATAATGATGAATGATAATTAAAAATAAATAATAAACAATAATAAACAGTGATTAAATAATAAATAATAAATAATAATAAATGAATAATGAATAAAAAATTAAATAATTAAATTTTAATATAAATATACTTTTTTATAATTTTTATCTTATTATTTTATTAAATTAATCTCTTTTATTTTATTTATCTCAAAATAATAAATGTTTTAATATAACATATTATAAATCTATTAGATAATTATTAAAAGATAAGGAAAGAACATGGAAATCAAGGAAAAGGAAATTTTAAGGGAATTGAAAAAATATAGGGAAAGAGATTTGAAATATGAAGATGGGAAAATATTGGGATCCATGTGCTCCAAACCCCATCCTATATCAAAGAAAATAGTTGAAATGTTCCTTGAAAGTAATTTAGGAGATCCTGGTTTATTTCCAGGAACAAAGGAATTGGAAGGGGAAGTAATTAAGAGTATAGGGAATATATTGAATAACAAAAATCCCTTTGGTTATATTATATCAGGGGGCACTGAAGCCAACATAACAGCCATGAGGGTTATAAAAAAAATCTCACGAGGGAAAAAAGGTAAAGATAAAGATAAAAAGGCAAATATAATCCTACCTGAAACTGCACACTTTTCCTTTGAAAAGGCCAAGGATATGATGGATTTAAACTATATATCGCCCCCATTGGATAAAAACTATATTATGGATGTTAAGTACCTTAAAGACTATATTGAGGATAAAAGGGAAAAACATGGAATAGATGGCATAGTTGCCATTGCAGGCTGCACTGAACTTGGGACCATTGATAATGTTTTGGAATTATCCAAGATAGCCAAAGAGCATAACATATATATCCATGTGGATGCTGCATTTGGTGGATTTGTTATTCCATTCTTGGAGGAAAGGTATAGATTGGAAAACTATAACTATGAATTTGATTTTTCATTGGAAAATGTTTTTTCCATTACAATAGATCCCCATAAAATGGGCCTTGCCCCAATCCCTGCAGGGGGTATAGTGTTTAAAGACTATTCCTTTAAAAAGTATTTAGATGTGGAGGCACCCTATTTAACAGACACCTATCAGGCCACATTAATTGGAACAAGAACAGGTATTGGAGTGGCAACCACCTGGGCATTAATGAAACTCTTGGGATCTGAGGGATATAGGGAGATAGTATCCAAGTGTATGGATAACTCCTACTATTTAATTAAGAAAATGAAGGAGTATGGTTTTGAGAAGGTTATAACTCCAGTGCTTAACATAGTAACTATAAAGGATGAGGATCCTTTAAGGACATCTTTAATGCTCCGGGATATGGGATGGTATGTTTCAATGTGTAGATGTGTGGATGCCCTGAGGATCATAGTAATGCCCCATATTAATAAGGAACATATTGATAATTTTATAGAAGCCCTATCTCAATGTAAAAGGGATTAATTTTAATTTATTTAATTATATTTATTTGAGGTATTAGGGTATTAATTAAAATAGAAAAAAATTTAATATATATAAAATAAATTATAATTATATAAATTTATAGATTAAAATGATTAAAAAATTTAGATGTACTTTAGGGATTTTAACAATATATGGGTAGGTACCTATGGATAATGAAAAAATAACACTAAGACAGTTGGAAACTCACATTTTTAAGGCAGCGGACATTTTAAGGGGTAAGATGGATGCCTCTGAATATAAAGAATATATCTTTGGAATGCTCTTTTTAAAGCACACATCGGATGTATTTGAAGAAAAAAGAAAGGAATTAAGGGAGAAGTTTAAATCTCAAGGCTTCTCTGATGATAGGGTTAATGAACTTTTAGAAGATTCTGTGTTATATGGAGATACTTTTTATGTTCCTGAAAGAGCAAGATGGGAAAACATCCTCAATTTAAAAGAGGATATTGGCAATCAGTTGAATAAAGCATTGGCAGCATTGGAGGAAAGTAATCCAGAGATTGATGGCGTTTTGAAGCACATAGATTTTAATGCTATAAAGGGAAGGGCCCGCCTTAAAGACCAACAACTTATTGATCTTATTGGTCATTTCAATGAATACAAACTCACAAATAATAATTTTGAGTTTCCGGATCTGCTTGGTGCTGCCTATGAATATCTTCTTAAACAGTTTGCTGATTCAGCAGGAAAGAAGGGCGGTGAGTTTTATACTCCCTCACATGTGAAAAAACTAATGGTTAGAATTGTAAAACCACAGGAGAGCATGACGATTTATGACCCAACTGTTGGTTCTGGAGGGTTTCTTATCAAATCAAGGCAGTATGTTGAAGAACAAGGCCAGAATCCCAGAAATTTAGCCCTTTATGGGCAGGAGTTAAATGGACTAACATGGTCAATATGTAAGATGAACATGATTCTCCACGGTATTCCTGATGCACATATAGAAAATGAGGATACATTAACCACACCCATGTTTGTGGAAAATGGTTATGTAAAGAGGTTTGACAGGATTTTAGCCAATCCTCCATTTTCACAGAACTACACCCGTGCAAACATGAAATTCCCAGAGAGATTTAACTACGGATTTACGCCAGAGACTGGGAAAAAGGGAGATTTAATGTTCTTGCAGCACATGATTGCCAGTTTAAAGGATGACGGAATTATGGCCACTGTAATGCCTCACGGCGTTTTATTCAGAGGCGGGCAGGAGAAGGTAATAAGGGAAGGTATTGTTAGGGATGATCTAATAGAGGCTATAATAGGATTGCCCTCTAAATTGTTTTACAATGTGGGTATTCCTGCATGCATAATAGTTATAAACAAAAACAAGGCAGAACCCTTTAAAAATAAGATTTTATTTATAAATGCCGATAGAGAGTATGGCGAGGGACGGAATCAGAACTACCTAAGACCTGAAGATATTGAGAAAATCGTAAGTGTCTATGAGAGAAAGTTAGAACTGTCCAAATATTCGAGACTTGTAGATATTAAAGAAATAGAGGAGAATGATTTTAATCTCAATATAAGGAGATATGTTGATAATTCTCCAGAGGTTGAGATTGAAGTTGTTCATGCCCATCTCATTGGAGGAGTTCCCAAGAAAGAGGTTAATTTATATGAAGGGCAATTCCAAAAATTTGGTATAGCCCCCTCTCTACTGTTAAAAGAAAGGGATGGCGAATATATGGAGTTTAAAGGGGAGATAGATAACAGGAGTAAGATAGGCGAAGTTATTGATGGAGCCGGTTCTGTGAAGGATACTATATCAAAGCATAGGGAGGAACTTAAGAACTGGTGGGGCGAGGTAAGGGATGAGATTGAGGGGTTTTATGGCAATAACAACCTGTGGAACTTCAGAAATAGGGCAATGGAAGGTTTAAAAGAGAAATTATTACCCCTTGGCACTTTGGAGGAGTTTAAGGTATCTGGAATATTTGCAAATTGGTGGGAGGATCTTAAGTATGATTTTAAAACCATTGTATCAACGGGCTGGAGTAAGAATCTTATTGAAGATGAGAGCATAAAAGAGAAGTTTTTCAAATCTGAGATGGAGAAAATTGAAGAATTGGAGGGTAAAATAGCAGGAATTGAGGGAGAGTTAAATGAACTTTTAGATAAGGTTGAAGAGTGGGATGAGGAAGAGCAGGGAAAAAAGACGGTAAATAAGGTTAAAAAATATTTAAAAGATATAATTGAGGATTTAAGAGCAGGTGTTAGCGAATCCGGATTAAAAGAAGCGGAAAGATGGGAAACCCTGATGTGGGAGATCAATGAAAAAGAGAAGGAATTGAAGAAATTTAAAAGAGAGTTGAGCAACATCGAGAAAGAAATAGAAGAGAAAATAAAAGAGAAAAGAAAGAATCTCAGTGAGTCAGAGGCTAAAGAGTTGCTCCTTGAGAAATTTTATGAACACATAGAAAACCAATTAAATAAATATCTCAATGAAGAAAAAAAGGAAATAATAAAGATATTTGAAAAACTTTGGGATAAATATAAGGTCTCTCTATCAGATATAACTGAAGAAAGAGATAAGGAAATGAAAAAACTGGAAGGCTTTTTAAAGAAATTGGGGTATTATTATGACTGAAGTTAAAGAGATGAAAAAACTGCCGGAAGGTTGGAAAAGGGTAAGGTTGGGGGAGGTTATAATTGAAAATCCAAAATCCCCATTTAAAGTAGAAGATGCAGATAATAGTGGAAAATATCCATTTTTTACTAGTGGCGATAAGATATTATCACATAGTAGATATATAGTAGATGGTAAAAACTTGTTTCTTTCTACAGGAGGTTCTGCTTATGTGAAATTTTATGAAGGAAAAACATCCTACTCTGCAGATACATACTCCATAAAATCAAAGGAAGTAAATAACAAATATCTTTATTTTTATATATTAAGATTAATAAATTTTATTACATATAGGTATTTCATAGGTAGCGGATTAGAACACCTTCAAAAAGAAGATTTAAAAAAAACATTTTTTATTTCCCTTCCTCCACTCCCTGAACAACAAAAAATAGCCGAAATACTTGAAACAGTTGATAAGACAATAGAAAAGACTGACAAAATCATAGAAAAATATAAAAGAATAAAACAGGGCTTGATGCAGGATTTACTCACTAAAGGCATAGACGAAAATGGAAAGATAAGAAGCGAAGAAACACATAAGTTTAAGGACTCCCCACTGGGCAGGATACCAGAGGAGTGGGAGGTTGTGAGGTTGGGAGAGGTGAGTAGGGTTAAAAGAGGAGCATCACCAAGACCAATAGATACCCCCATTTACTTTACTGAGAAAGGGAAGGGCAGAGCTTGGGTGAGAATAGAAGATGTTGTTAAATCCACTAAATATTTGAAAGAAACAAAACAGTACTTATCAAAATATGGTGAAGCAAAGAGTGTTAAGGCTGAAATTGATGAAATTATAATGAGTATTTGTGCTACTATTGGAAAACTAATAATTATCAAAATACCTGCTTGTATTCATGATGGATTTGTAGCATTAAAAAATCTCTCGGATGAGGTAAATAAAGAGTATCTGTATTATATCATCAACTTCAAAGAAAAAGAAATCATTCAATTAGGACAAACTGGAACACAGGGAAATTTAAATAGCACTATTGTAAGTTCTATTCAAATCCCCCTCCCTCCACTTCCCGAACAACAAAAAATAGCCAAAATACTCTCAAAGATTGACGAAATTATTGAAAAAGAAGAAAAATATAAAGAAAAACTTAAAAAGATTAAACAGGGTTTGATGGAGGATTTATTAACTGGAAAGGTTAGAGTTAATCATCTCATAGAGGAGGGTGTGGAAAATGTACAATAAACTCGATGAAGAACACTACGTTGAAAATCCCTTTCTTTATCAACTTAAGAGTTTAGGGTGGAAGATTTACAGGCAGGAAAAAGGAAACCCAGAGAATTTAAAGGAGATTAAATATTTTAAATCTTCTTTTGAGCCTGTTTATGATGATAATATTGTAAAATGGCGGAAGAGTTTCAGGGAGGTAATCCTTGAAGATGTTTTAAAGGATTCAATAAAAAGGATAAATCCATGGATGGAAGAGGACCAGATAAATGAAGTAGTTAGGAGAATAACCACACCGTCAGCCAACTCCCTTTTAGAGGCAAACATGGAAATCCATAACATGCTTTTAGAAAATACATCTGTATCTGAAAATAGAATAACAGGGGAGAATAGCCCAACTGTTAGATTCATAGATTTTAAGAACCCTGAGAATAACTCATTTATTGCAATCTCCCAGTTTAAGGTAAATATTCCAGGCACAGAAAAGCATATAATTCCTGATATTGTTCTTTTTGTAAATGGCCTGCCTCTGGTAGTGGTTGAATGTAAATCTCCTGCAACATCTGACCCAATAAGTGAGGCAATAACCCAAATTATGAGATACTCCAACAGAAGAGGGGCAAAGGAAGGAAATGAAAAATTATTCTGGTTTAATCTTTTCACTGTTGCCACATCTAACCAAATTGCAAAGTATGGTACAATAACCTCAGAATATGAGCACTTTGTTGAATGGAAGGATCCCTATCCTTACACACTCTCAAATATAAACACTAAGGGGAATATAACAAGCCAACAGGTTCTGATTCAAGGGATGCTCTCAAAGAGCAATCTTCTGGATTTGCTCCATACATTCACTATTTTTAAGGAAGACCCAAAGAGTGGCTTTATTAAGGTAGTGGCAAGGTATCAACAATTTAGGGCCGTCAAGAAAATTATAAAAGAATTAAAAGAGGGAAAAACACCCGAAGAAAGAGGCGGAATTGTATGGCACACACAGGGATCAGGAAAATCTTTAACAATGATGTTCACAGTTAGGGCTATGTATCATGATCCAGAGCTTGCTAAATTTAAGATTGTTTTTATAATCGATAGAAAGGATTTAGAGAAGCAGTTGTACGAAACATCAAGGAGTGTGGGCTTCACTGTACATTCTGCAAATAGTATAAAAGAACTCCAAGACCTTCTAAGAACAGATACTCCAGACTTAGTAATGGGTATGATCCATAAATTTCAGGAAAGAGATCTTAAAAAACCACCTCTAAAACTCAACGACTCGCCAAATATACTTATTATGATTGATGAGGCACATAGAACACAGTATAAACTTTTAGGTGCCAATCTTAAAAATGCCCTACCAAATGCTGTAAAGATAGCCTTTACAGGAACCCCTATTGAAAAAACAGAGATGACCTTTGGGGAGTATGTTGATAAATATAGCATAAGGCAATCAGTTGAAGATGGGGTAACTGTTGAAATAGTTTATGAAGGTCGAATTCACAGCGCAGAGTTATCCGATGAAGAGTCTGCAAACGCGAGGTTTGAAGATGTTTTTTCCATGCTGGATGCTAATGAAAAGACAAGGATAATGGGGAGATACACCTGGAGGGCATATCTTGAGGATGAAAATGTTATAATGGATAAAGCCAAGGATATGATAGAGCATTATATAACCCATATATTCCCTAATGGTTTCAAGGCTCAGGTTGTAACAGTCTCAAGGCTTGCCGCAATAAGGTATAAAAAGGCACTTGAGGAGGCACTTAAACAGAAAATAGAAGCATTAAAAAGAGATAAGGAAAACAAAATAGATATAGAAAAACTTAAGAGGCTAAAAGTAGGCGTAGTTATATCTGGAGCCCCCAATGATCCCCCAGAATATCAACCCTACACGGATACAGCCGAGCATGAGAGAATAATAAAAAGTTTCAAACTTCCATTTGATAAGAGGGAAAACTCTATTTCTGGAGATGTAGGAATCTTAGTTGTCCAAAGTATGCTCCTTACGGGTTTTGATGCTCCAATAGAGCAGGTTATGTATTTAGACAGTGTAATTAAAGAACATAATCTCCTGCAAGCTATCGCAAGAGTTAATAGGGCCTATAAAAACAAGAGTTGCGGTTTTGTTGTGGATTATGTTGGAGTCTTAAAGCATTTGAAGGAGGCTCTTTCAATTTATGCAGATGAAGATATAGAGGAAATTACAGGAGTTGTAAAAAATAAGGCGAAGAGTATAGATGATTTAAAATTCATTCACGGCATTATTAACAAATTTTTTAATAAATATGGAATTAAAAATTGGAGAACGGATATAGATGTATGTATTGATCTTTTAGTTGATGAAGAGATTAGAAACGAATTTATAAATCTAATAAGAAAGTTTAACAGAGCAATGGATGCAGTATTGCCAGATCCAGAGGCTCTAAAATTTGTTAAGGACTTAAAAATTCTCAATTTCATAAAAGAATCTGCAAGGAACAGATACAGAGATGATAAACTTAGTATAAAGGATGCAAGTAAAAAAATAAGGGAGATTGTTGAAGATTATCTCATATCAAAGGGTATAAACCCAAAAATACCACCAACTCCCCTTTTTAATGATGAATTTATTGGAAAACTGAAAAAGACAAAATCAATGAAGGCAAGGGTTGAAGAACTTAAATATGCTATCTTAGAACATATTGAGGAGCACCATGAAGAAGACCCTGAATTTTATGAGAGATTTTCTGACAGATTAAATAAGATCCTTGAGGAATATAAAGAGAACTGGGATATACTCTATGAGGAACTTGAAAATATTAGGGAGGTAATGAAAAAAGGAAGAGAGGCAGAAGAAACATTTGGTTTTGATCCCAAAAAAGAAATGCCGTTTTTCGGCCTCTTAAAAAGGGAATTATATCCTAATAAATCCACTGACTCACTTAGCAGCGAAGAGATTGATATTTTAGTTAATCTAACTAAAGATATAGTAGATGTTATTCAGAGAGAATTCTGGAATAACTATACGCAGCAAAAAAACCTAAAAGCATATATTTTAGAAATCCTTCTACTTAAATTAGAAAATAAAAAAATCCTGCCTGGTAAAATAATAAATGAAATAGCACAAAGGTTGATGGAATTAGCATATCATATTTATGATAAGTGATATTTATGCAAGAAAGTCCTCTGAATATTGATATTGAAGAAATAGTACGCACGAAAAGGAAAACCATTGCCTTGCAGATAACTGACGATGGCACATTAATTATAAGGTCCCCTTTAGAGGCAACTGACGAAACAATAATGAAAGTTATCGCAAGGCATAAAAAATGGATAGAAAGTAAAAAAAGATACATAGATTCAAGAGACCCAAAATATGCTCCAAAGGAATTTGTTAATGGTGAAGGTTTTCTCTATCTGGGGAACTATTACAGATTAAAAATTGTGGATTCTCAGGAAGAACCCTTAAAATTTGAGAATGGGTTTTATCTTTCAAGGGAAGCACTGCCACAGGCAAGGGAAGTCGTATAAAAATATGGCATATCAAAAGATTTTAGAAAGGGTTCAGTGGTATGCAAAAAAAGGTGGATTTAAATATAATAAAATCAATATAACCAATGCACAAAAAAGGTGGGGTTCGTGCTCTCTCAAAGGAAATTTAAACTTTTCATGGCGTATCATAATGGCCCCTTTAAATGTTTTGGATTATGTCGTTGTTCATGAACTAGTTCATTTAGTGGAGTATAACCATAAAAAAACATTTTGGAATAAAGTTAAGGTACTTATGCCTTATTACGAGCAGTATAAAGATTGGCTAAAAAATAGCGGCCATTTGTTGAGATTATAATAAATATGAAAAAGAGGAATTAGGCACCTTGAACATTTGCTACAAGTGGCTAATAATCCTGTTTAATATAAAAATTCCCCTTAGATCGGAATGGAACAGATTTGCCCCCCTCCCGTAATTAAAAAATAAGATGGGAAAAATGGAAAAGAATTACTTAAATATGTAGATAAAATAAAAAATAATTTTAAAATAAATTATATATACTATTAAAAAAACAAATTATATATAATAAAATGGGGTGATATTTATGTCCTTCCTAGAAAAATACCTAAAGGAACCATTTAGATATGCTACATCAGATTGGACAAAAATACTTATTGGTAGTTCACTGTTATTTTTTATTATATTTATCAGTTTAGCATCATCCTTACTATTGGGGCCATATGCAATGATTTTTATAATTATACCTGTTTTAATTGTTAGCATGCTCTTGACAGGATATTATATAGGCGTGATAAAAAATACCCTTAATGGAATAGATACTCTTCCCGACTGGAGTAATTATATGGAATTTATTAAAGATGGAATTTTATATTATATTGCATTGACTATAATATCGTTAATAGTATATTTACCCGCTATTTTATTTTTAATAGTTGGAATATTTTTTACGGCAGGATTTGAAATTTTAACCTCTGGTGACTTATTATCTATAATTATGTCTTTGTCAGTATTTGTTATAATAACAGTATTGTATTACATGGTTGCATCCATAGCACTTGCAATATATACTCCACTTGCAACAGTGAACTTTGCTAAAAAGGGATTTTCTGGATTCTTTGAGTTTTTCAACATACTTAAAAAGATCTCTCTTGAATATATTTTAATGCTGATATTGTATTTTATAGTATATAGTATTGTAGGTGTTGTTTCAATTATCCCCTTCATTGGTATATTAATTTATGGAATAATATCCTTCCCAATTGATGTGATATTCCATAGGGCTATAGCCAAGTACTACTTAGAAAGGGAAAAGGTAGATGAATAATAAAAAAATTAATATTTTTTATTCCTTAAAATGTTCATCATATTCTCCACTATCTATTAAATTTATCACTTCCTTAGGATCCTTTCCATCTACATTTACTCCCAGGGATACACAGGTCCCTATTACCTCCTTTGTAGCATTTTTTAAATTATGGGATAGCATGGAGTCTATTTTCATCTTTGCTATTTTTATGGCCTGTTCCATTGTAAGGTTGCCAACTATCTTATGCTTTGGTTCTGTAGAGCCCTTTTCAAGTTTTAATTCCTTTTTTATTAGAGCCGATGTTGGAGGAATACCTACCTCTACTTCAAAGGATCTGTCATCAGTATTTACAATAACCTTAACTGGAACACTCATTCCTTCATAATCCTTTGTTTTTTCATTTATTTCCTTTACCACATTCATAATATTTACGCCCAAAGGCCCAATGGCTGGACCTAATGGAGGCCCTGCTGTGGCTTTTCCTCCAGTTACCAATATTTCAACTACTTCAGTACCCATTTTACTCACCTTAATAATTATTTAATATAAATTAATTTTAATATAAAAAATAAATAATAATATTAATGCTAATTTTTCGTGTTTTAATTTAAAGTTCATATTTAAAAACTTTTTTATTGATCTTTAAATATTATTATTTTATTTTAATAACATTCTAAACCTTTATATTCTCATTATCTATTTAAACCTTACGTATGATTTTTATATTTATTCTATAAATTAAATTATTTAAAAATTAAATTATTTTAAATCAGGAATTTTTGGATATTATTTTAACCTGCTCCACTCCAACAGTTACAGGTATTGGAACTGCTGCATCAATTAATTCTAAGGTTATTTCCTCTTTGTGCTTATCTACCCTCATTACTCTGGCTCTTTCTCCTTTAAAGGGCCCTGCTATTAACTCCACAATATTACCTTTATCTATATTATCAATTATTTTATGAGGAGATAGTAAATGGCCAAGTTCTTCTATTGAGGATTCCCCTTTACTTTAAATGTTTTTCTTATTAGATCCTCAACAGCCCCTCTATTTGGAGCCTCCACCAGTAAATAACCCTTTAAATCCTCAGTGGCAAGTATTGAATATATCTCAATCATCTCTTTTTCAGCCTTTGAGGCCAAAAACTCTGCAACATTTTTTTCCTGGCCTGTTGTAGTCCTAATGGCATATATCATATGTAATCACCAAAATAGTATTAAATATATTAAATAATATTAAATTAAAATTATAAACCTATTAAAATAAGTTATAATAAAATTAATATAATAAAAATAAGGATATTCCTATAAATGAGATTATTTTTTTTATATTAAAAAATAGAATAATAAAAATATAATAAATTATAATTAAATATAAATTTAAAAAATAATTTAAAATAAAGTATTATATAAAGATACATTAAAATAATGAGTATATGGAAAAATTAAAAATAAATAAATATTACCTACATAAAAACATTAAATAAAATTTATGTTGTAATATTTATATTTTACTAATTAATATATAATATAGTAGATTTATTTTTAAATAACTTAATTAAATTTAAATGTTAAGGTTTTATGAGTCCCTTTAGGTAGGTAATGGGCACATGTATTATATAGCCCAATAACCCTAAGAAGCATATCCCAAGGCCTGTAACCTTGGATATATTTAAAAACTCCTCTCTGGTGGGCCTTCTCAATATCATTAGCACCCTTTTACACTGATTTAAAAAGGTTTTTATACTTTCAATTTTATCTATTTTTTTATCCCCTTTATTATTGTCATTTTTCTTAGGTTCTGCCATGGTATTCCCCTTAGATACTTGGTAATATATCAATAACTACTGGCTTTTTACCCTTTGGTGTGGAAAATGGAGTGATTTCAGAGGAGTTTGTTCCAGTTACTATTAGCAACACCTTAACAGTATTTTCACTATCTTCGTTTATTGTGGTACCCCATATTATAACTGCATTTTCATCCAACTTTTCTGTAACTGTTGAAACTATTTCCCTTGTTTCCTCTACACTCATATCCTTTGGACCAGTTATATGTATCAATGCACCCTTGGCTCCATCCACATCTACACACAATAGAGGACTATTTAATGCCATACTTATGGCTTCCTTGGCTCTGTTCTCTGAATCACTTTCCCCAATACCTATCATTGCTACGCCACCATTGCTCATTACAGCCCTTACATCTGCAAAGTCAAGGTGAATATCTCCAACATTTTGAACTAAGTCTATCATTCCCCTCACAGAATTTATAAGTATTTCATCTGCAACTTTAAATGCTGTTCTAAGGGGCATATTTGGAACTATCTCTAATAATTTATCATTGGGAATTATTACTATGGTATCAGCCACTTCCTTTAATTTGTTAAGTCCTGATATTGCATTATCCATTCTGATTTTACCCTCCATGGAAAATGGTAGGGTAACCACTGCAACAGTTAAGGCACCTAATTTTCGGGATATTTCTGCTACAATAGGGGCAGAGCCTGTACCAGTTCCTCCTCCTAATCCACAGGTTATAAACACCATGTCAGAATCTTGTATGGCCTTTTTAACGTCTTCAGCGTTCTCTTTTGCAGATTCCTCTCCCTTGATTGGGTCACCACCGGCACCTAAACCCCTTGTAAGATTTCTACCTATTAAGACTTTCCTACTGGCCATAGTCTTTATAAGTTGTTGGGCATCAGTATTTACTGCTACGGTTTTTACTTCCATTATATCTTCTTTTGCAAGCCTGTTTAGTGCATTATTTCCAGCACCGCCACATCCTACCACTGTAATTTTAATTTTGGATTCCTTTATTATATCCAAAAGTTCTTTATCTACATCAGATAACTCTTGTGGGCCTTCTGATAAGTTGTCCTCTTCAAGAGCAATATTCTTTAAAAATTTCAAAGTATTACCTCCACTGTTTTTAATGAATGAAAATATATTATAATTATGGGGGCAATTTATTAAAAAGATATTTATATGTATTTCATATGTATTTTTTAAATAACTATAATAATACTCAATTATATAATACTTTAATAAATATAAATTATTATTTACATGATATACCTATAAAATCAAATGGACTTTATAAAATTTAATACTATTAATACATTTATATGAGTTTATATATTTTTATATAATATAATATATTTTTATACTTTTATATACATTTATATAAGGTTATATATTTTTACATAATATATTTTTATATATTTTTATATATTAACCTTTTTTTATTTTATATTTTTATAGATATGCCTCTATTTATATATGTTTTTAATATAAAGTAATTATTAAAAATAAAAATATAAAAATTATTATTTTTTAATTATTATTTATTATACTTTCTATTATTTATTAGATTTATTTATTAGATTTATTTATTAGATTTATTTATTGATCTAACGGTGGAATTATGGTATCACATAGGATAAGAGAAGAAGCCAAAAAAAGGATTGTCAATGTTGCAAATGAGATGTATAATCTTATTTTAAAGGGAAGGCGGCCAAAACTTAAATTTCCAATTAGAAGTTTAAACAATGCCAAATTTGATAGGGAAAAGGGAACATTTGTGTTGATAGGTAAGGAGAAAGAGCGGACCCTAACTGTTAATCAGGCTAAAATATTTGCACAAACTATAAAAATGATGGAATTTTCAAAGGAGTTATTGGATACAGATGATTTCTCAACACTAAGGGAGGCCTACTATGTCTCAAAAAACTGGGGTGAAGCAAGATTTGATGATCAGCAGCCATCCAATAGTGTTATAGAGGATCTTGAGGCTTCACTTACCTTTTTAAGGGAAGAACTTGGATTTATTCCTGAAGAGGATGGTTCTTCTGTAATAGGGCCCTTAAGAATAGTGGATAAAACCTCAGAAGGGGAAGAGTTAAAGATAGATTGTGAAAAATTAGGAAGTGGAGCCTATAATATTCCCAACGATATTACTAAATTAGAATTTGAAACAGATGCAGATTTTATATTGGCAATAGAAACAGCAGGTATGTTTGCCAGATTGAATGCTGAAAAATTTTGGAAAAAATATAACTGTATTTTGGCATCCTTAAAGGGAGTTCCTGCAAGAGCCACAAGAAGGTTTATAAAGAGATTAAATGAGGAGCATAATCTTCCTGTGATGGTATTTACAGATGGAGATCCCTATGGGTACCTCAATATATACAGGACTTTAAAGGTAGGTAGTGGTAAGGCTGTTCATTTGGCGGATAAGTTGGCCATCCCAGAGGCTAGATTAATTGGAGTTACGCCCCAAGATATTATTGATTATGATTTGCCTACTCATCCCTTAAAGGAGCACGATATAAAGAGATTAAAGGATGGTTTAAAAAATGATGATTTTATAAGAAGTTTCCCTGAGTGGCAGAAGGCATTAAATCAAATGGTTGAAATGAAGGAAAGGGCTGAACAGCAGTCTTTGGCAAAGTATGGTTTAAAATATGTTGTTGAGGAATATCTTCCAGCAAAAATAGATGATTCAAAGGGATGGTTGCCATAAAATGTATAAAAACTTTATTTAATACTTTAAAATATTCTATAAGGTATTACAATAAAAAAATAGTAAATAAATAGTAAATAAATAAAAAATAATTAGAATAAAAAATAAATTATGAAAATTAATATAAATTTATTATTTTAAAAAAATATCATAATAAGAATAATATAATTAAAAAAATAAAGGATAATTAAAATAAAAATAAGTAATTTAAGATTTTAATATCTAAAAAAAGATAAATTCATAAAAAAATAAAAATCCCATTATTAACCCATTATACCCTGAGTACTAAGGGAAAGGGCATTTCTTACAGGACGGGCATTATGAACCTTAGGCTAAGGTAAGGTAGAGATATATTTATAATAATTCCCTCTATTAAAATCTATCTTTTTATAATATCTTGTAATTTATGAGTTAAGAAATTATGTCCTGGCTATAATAAATAAAAAATTAATATAAATTTATTTTAAATCTATATTTAACATCTATTAATTTTATAAATCTTATTTAATTTTATTTAATATTTTAAATATTTTTATTATTATTAGCATATCAATTAAAAGGTGAATCTATGGAGGAAGTAAAGGGAAACATAAATTTTAGGGAATTAGATTTAGAAATAAAGAAATTTTGGGATGAAAATGATATATATGAAAAGGTAAAAAAATTAAGGGAACATAATCCAGAGTACTATTTTGTGGATGGACCTCCCTACTGTTCAGGGGCAATACATTTAGGAACAGCGTGGAATAAAATAATAAAGGATACTGTCCTAAGATTTAAAAGATTACAGGATTATAATGTATTGGATAAACCTGGATGGGATATGCATGGCCTTCCCATAGAGGTAAAGGTAGAGGGGGAATTTAACATAGATTCAAAGAAGGATATTGAAACAAAAATTGGAACTGAAAGATTCATAGAAAAATGTAAGGAGTTTGCATTAAAAAACAAGGAAGTAATGGAAAGCCAATTTAAAAATTTGGGAATATGGTTAGATTGGGAAAATGCCTATATGCCCATAGAAAGTGAGTATATTGAAATGGGATGGTGGACTTTAAAAAAGGCTTATGAAAAGGACCTTTTATTAAAGGATCTAAGGGTTGGATATTGGTGTCCCAGA
>JAHEPY010000002.1 GCA_019561565.1 Methanothermococcus sp. SCGC AD-155-M21 | reverse complement strand
TAAGGTATATATTATTGATTTTTATAAATTTTTTATAATTTTATGATAATTACTTTAATATACATTTTTTATTACATATTTTTTATAAAGTTTAGTAATGTTTATTATTTGGTTCCTTTCATCTTCAGAGATATTTAAGATATCAAAGGTTCTCCTTGAAATATGGGATTTTGTGAAAAATAAGGATATTGCACTTGTAAAGTTATGGGTTATTTTTCCCCTTTTGGATTTATCAAAATCAATAATATATACCTTAATTTTGGATTTATCTTTATTATTTATTATTATATGTTTCCCTCCCTGTATCTCTCCATGATCAATTTTATGAAAATCAAGACGTAGGCACTGTTTAAGGGTATTCTCTATTATGGTAAGATATTCTTTTTTATCCATGTATTTTTGAGATAGGTAGTTCTTTAAGTTTATTCCCTCAACATACTCCATAATAAGATAGTTATTTGAGAATTCATATACCTTTGGGCCTATGTTGAATAAATTGGTTTCCTTTAATATGCTTCCCTCGTGATATACTGTATTTTTAGAGTTTATCCTTGGCACTTTAATGGCAACTATTTTATTTTTAAATATTCCTTTAAATACAACCCCTCTATGGCCCTTACCAATAATCTCCAATAATTTTATATCATTTTTTTTTATTAAGCATTCCAATTCTTCCCAATCCACTAAATTACCTATAATTGGATCCTTTTTATAATTAGAGATATTATACTTTGAGTTGCCATTCTTACAGTTTTTGCAGTTATTACTTCCCATATATGCACCGAATAGTAATTTTGATAATATTTAAAATATATTAAAGGATATCCACATCAATGTTAGGAGCAATGTCCCAATTACCAATATTTTAACTGTTGTCTTTATAGTAGATATTATGATTCTAATTGCTAAAATTATGATTACAGCCAAAACTATTATATTTAATATTTCCATCATATTAATTGCAATCATTTTTTCACCATATTGATAAAAATAAAATTAATTAATAATAATTAAATTAAATTAATAATAATTAAATTAATATTAAATAAAATTTATAAAAAATTTATAAAATTAAATAATTTAAAAGTTTGATATATTTTATTATTTAAATATAACTAATACTATAAAAAATTTTAGATTTAATGGGATATAATGCATATAATATATTATACTCAATGCCCTACAATCAGTAATAAAAATAATTAGTAAAATAAAATAATTATAAAAAACATCATAAAAATATTAGGGATCTCCATGATAGCCTCCATATTTAAAGATGAAGAACTTTATTTAAGATATAAATACACAGTAAAAGACATTATTGAGAGAATTAAAGGACATGAAGGACTAATAAGGGTAATTACCCATTATGATGCCGATGGAATATCCTCAGGAGCAATAATTATTAAAATGCTATATAGATTAAATAAGGACTTTCATTTATCCATAGTGGAGCATCTATCAGAAAAAACCCTCTCTGATATATGCAACAAAAACAAAGGGCAAAATGGTAGTAGTGATATATTATACATATTTTGTGATATGGGCTCCTCATATATGGATATTATGGTAGAAATGGGCCTGAATGCAATTATTTTGGATCATCATCCTCCAACTATGAAATATACTAAGATAGAGAATGTTTATCAATTTAATGCCCATATATTCAATATAGATGGTGCCAGGGAAATATCTGCAAGTGGCATTTGCTATTTGCTTGCAAGGGAATTGGGATATTATGATTTAAGTATCTTTGCAATTGTGGGATCCATTGGCGATATGCAGCATGAGCCCTTTATTGGAATGAATAAAATCATATTAAATGAGGCAAGGGAGTATAGGCATTTAAGGAGTATTTTAAAGGATATAGTTTATAACTGTTATGATTTGCCAATATGGGAAAGTATTTTATACTCTACCTGTCCCTACATTAAGGAGTTGGATAATGAGGAGAATATAATAAAATTACTTAAGGAGATAGGAATAGATCCCAACAAAATATATTTAGAGGGAGAGGAGAGGGATATATTGGTATCTGCCCTTAAAAAGTACGTGGATGAGTCCCAAATTGTTGTAGATAGGTATATCATAAACCATAAAATAGAGGATGCCTTTTATCTATCTGAGATCCTAAATGCCTGTGGTAAAAGGGATATGGGCTCAGTGGGTATAGGGGTTGCCTTAGGAGATGAGGGATGCATAGAAATAGGAAAGGATATATACCTCAAATACAAAAAAGATATAATAAACCAACTTAAGGATATTGAACTTCACAGGTTAAATAATATTGAGTACTTCTTTGGAAAGAAAGGCACCATTGGACATATGGCCTCTCTACTTCTAAGAGATAGGCCCATTATTGGAATCCATGAAGAGGAGGGATATTATAAAATATCCTCAAGGGGCAATAAAAATTTAATAGATAGGGGGCTAAACCTCTCTGAGGCCATGGGGATTGCCTCTGAATTTGGGGGAAGTGGAGGAGGCCATAATATAGCCTCAGGGGCAAAGATTCCAAAGATATACCTTGAGACATTTTTAAGAAGGGTTGATGAGATAGTGGGAAAACAGATAAAACAGATAAATAAAGATACATTAAATTAATAGGTGATAATATTAGAATATTTGAAATTAAAAGGAAAACTAAGGAAACTAATATAACCTTAAAAATAAACATAGATGGTACTGGAGAATATGATATATCTACAAAAATACCATTTTTTGATCATATGCTATCATCCTTTGCAAAGCATGGTTCCTTTGACCTATATTTAAATGCAGAGGGAGATTTAGAGGTGGATGATCACCATACTGTGGAGGATGTGGGCATATCCTTAGGTATGGCATTAAATAAAATTGAAAAAAAAGATATAAAAAGATTTGGTTGGGCAATTATTCCAATGGATGATGCTCGGGCCATGGTTTCTATTGATTTAGGAGGAAGGCCCTATGTCCTTGGAAACTACATCCCTAATAAAAGTAAAATAGGGAATTTTTCAACAGAAAATGTAATTCATTTTTTCCAGTCTATTGCAAATAATGGGAATATGAATATTCATTTTGAGGTTATTGGAGAAAATGAGCATCATAAAATAGAGGCTTTATTTAAGGCCTTTGGAGTAGCCTTGGATATGGCCACGGGAATGGATAAAAGAAAGGGTATTATAAGTACTAAGGGAAAGATATAACTTTTTAGAG
Organism: Methanothermococcus sp. SCGC AD-155-M21; assembly: GCA_019561565.1. Lineage (GTDB taxonomy): Archaea > AGJL01 > Methanococci > Methanococcales > Methanococcaceae > Methanofervidicoccus. The sequence continues at coordinate 58,231 of JAHEPY010000002.1, read as the reverse complement.
AGTATGTCTATTAGAGAAAAATGCTATAGGATTATTTGTAAAATTCCAAAGGGAAGGGTTAGTACCTATAAAGAAGTGGCAGAATCTCTTGGAATTAAGGGATATAGGGCTATTGGGATGATATTAAAGAAAAATCCCAAGCCCATTGAGATCCCCTGCCATAGGGTTGTTAAATCCAATGGAGAAGTGGGAGGCTATATGGGAGGAATTGAGAGAAAAATAGAACTTCTAAGGAAAGAGGGAATATCAATAAAAAACAATAAAATAGTAAATTTTGAAAGGTATTTTTTTAAGATAAAGTAATGTTTATTTATATTTTTTATTTTATTTAATATTTTTATTTATTATTTTATTTTTTCAAGAATATTTTTTCAAAGTACTCATTATAACCCCCATGATAATGAGGCAATTCATTAAGTAATTCCCTTTCCAATTTAACAATGTTTTTATATTCTTTAAGGGATACTAATGCAATAAGGCCCTTATTCCAGGATTCCCTACATTTTAAACTACAGGGTATAAAACCTGAAGTAAGTACTATGGCATAATTATTATTCTCCCCTAAATTGTTGTTTAAGTTGGTCCTATTTAATATATTCTCTTTTATCTCTTCAACCTCTTTAAGATGATTATTATCTATGGCAAATCTTGCAGATTTAAAGGATTCTATACAACATTTTGGATATCCCATCAATAAACCATATTCCTCTGGAAAATCCAATCCAGAATAAAGGCCCAAGTAAGAGGATACCATGGGATCCATTGCAGGTCTAACAGGAGGGTTATATTTTTTAACAATTTCAATCTGTTTTTTGAGCCTCAATATTATAAAATTATATTTTTCATATTCCATATTTTGGATATGCAATGATATATTTTTTAATCCTTCATATTTTTGGCCTCTTCTCATGCATGTTATTTTTTCAAGAATATTCTCCAGAGATTCAAGGGTTTTCATGCCTATCTCCTTTTTTAATTTTTATATGGCATATAAATAAATTAATTTAATTTAATAAAAATATAAAAAATTAAAGAAATAGTAAAATAAAATTATAAAAAATAAGATTTTAAAATACTTAAAAGGGTAAAAATCTCATTTCCTATATTTCCTCCTTAGGTACTCCTAAGTACTGGGAGAGCCGGCAGAATACTTTGACAGGATTAATTGTAAAAGTTCATACTCAGGCTAACGTAGAGACTTGAGTATTTCTCTTTATTACTTTATTATTTCCTATATTATTTTTATTATTTTATTTTTATTTTTAGATTAAAATTAAGGTTATGTTTTAATATAATATAAAATTAATTTTTTATTATATTTTAAATAAATTAAATTTATTAATATTTTTTTAATTATTATAAAATTACTAATTTAATCATAGATATAATTGGAATTTACTATAGGACCATTGGTGGCAAGGATGATAAATATATATTATGAAGAGATAGGAGATTATGATTCACTTAATGATAAAATATTAAATCTAATATTTAAAAACATAAATTTGAAGGAATACAATAAAATACTTATTAAACCAAATGTCTTAGGTCCCTATCCTCCAGATAGATGTGCCACTACACATCCAAAGTTTTTGGAGTGGATTATTAAATATCTATTAAATGAGGGAGTGGATAGGAATAAAATTATTGTGGGAGATTCTTCAGGGTATTCCACAAAAAAATCCTTTGAAGTTTCCAAAATAGAGGAAGTATGTAGGAAGTACAATATAAATTGCAAGCCCTTTGAGAAGGACGAGGTTGTTAAAGTAAAGGTATTAGATACCGAGGAAATAATACTTCCAAAAACTGTCCTTGAAAGTGATTTATTAATAAACCTTCCAAAGTTAAAAACCCATATTCTTATGAAATACACTGGAGCAATTAAAAACCTATATGGTTGTATTCCTGGAGGATTAAAACCAAAACTTCATGGGCAATATCCTAAGGAATATAATTTTGCAGAACTTTTAGTGGAACTATATAATACTATAGAGAAAAATAGGGAAATGATTACAATAATGGATAGTATATATGGGATGGAGGGCAATGGACCCAGTAATGGAAATTCCATTAACTCTAAGATAGTAATTGCGTCCAAGGATGCCCTTGCAGTGGATATATTTGCATCCTACTACATAAAATACAATCCCATGGATATTATAACAAATAAAATTTTAATTAATAACGGAAATTATAAAAAAAGAGATATTTGGCAGGAAAATTATAAAATTATAAAATTAGAGGAAAATATTAATAAGGAGGTAAATTTTAAGGAAATAGATCGAATAAAATTTAAAAAGCCTGATACATACTATTTAACTTCTATAATGCCCCCAAGTATTGTAAAGTTAATATTTTCAGTAATGGTTCAAAAGCCTCAAATAAACAGGAAAAAATGTAAAAAATGCAAAGTTTGCCAATATATATGCCCTGTAGAGGCCATATCCATTGATAACTTGAAGATAGATTTAAAAAAATGTATAAATTGTTATTGTTGTCATGAAATGTGTGAATTTGGAGCCATTGATTTAAAGAGGAGATTTTTGATATAAGAGAGTATAGGCCATTTATAGTTCTTTATTATTATCTTTATTATCATATCCCTTATGTTCATTTTCCCCATTATCCTTTATATTTTTTATAAACACTATGGGTCTGTGGCTTAATTTTTCCAATATCTCTTCAGTAATCTCAAAGGTATTGTATTCCCTCATTATATTGTGTATTGATTTTGTGGGCTCCCCCTGGGACCTATCTGCCATATTGGCAATATAAAGTATCTCCTCCATGGAATATTTTTTATATATGCTATTTCCTGCAATGGCCAATGGTGTGGCTCCACATAGCCCTCCAACCTTTAATAAACCTGCCAATTTTCCAAGGATATAACCCAAAACCCCAATCTTTGAGATAATGCCCTCTATTCCACAGGGTAATGCTGTAATATACCATTTAAAAAATTTATACGTGGCATCAGTATCTATTATCATAACTACTACATCTAAATTTAACTCTTTTTTTATGGTATTATATATTTTTTCTGCGGATTTTTGAGGATCTTTTGGAAGTAATGCAGCATAGGTTCCTGGAACATTAGTTAAATCCACTCCCCCTTCAGAGGCAGGTTTTAAGGCATATCTAAGTCCAACATAGTTTATTACAGTTTGTTTATGTTTTAAAGTTTCCTTTTTTGGCATTTTTCTGATATTTTTTATTCTATCAGGCCTTGTTTTTAATAATGGCCCTAAAATATAGCCCCATATATATTTTGACCAGTAATAACAAAAGTAAGCCAAAAATCCCACTTTTACATTACTTTCATCTATGAGGTTATTTTCCCCAGTTGCAACAAATTTCTCACTTACTATTATAAAATCCCCATCTTCAATGTCTAATCCCTTATCTATCTCCCTTTTTAGTGAGGTTATTATCTCATTTATATGGTTCTCTCCTTTTTTGATATACTTAGATTCTATGGGTATTGGATGAATATTCATTCTTTCTCCTAACTATAATTAAATCTTTTCTATTAACCAATTTCCAAGTAATAGCACATCTCCAATAAACTTAAAGGATCTTACTCCATCTAACTCATTGCATACAATTGGCTCTCCATGTATATTAAAACTTGTATTTAATACTACAGGGAGATCTATTGAATCATAAAGGTAGTTTATAATATCATAGTATAGACTATTAAATTCTCTTTTTAGAATCTGGGCCCTTGTTGTATTATCAACATGCACAACTCCCCTTATTCTCTCTATATTATTTTTATTTACATCAAACAATGCTGTCATAAAGGGATTGTATTTTGGATTTATTAAATAATCCTCCATGTATTCATAAAGTATTGTGGGAGCAAAGGGCATAAAACTATTTCTTTTTAAATACCTATTTATTCTCTCTTTATTCTCCTTACTTGGCAATGCTATAATACTTCTATTTCCCAATGCCCTTGGTCCAAATTCCATCCTTCCCCTACATAGACATACAATGCCATTATTTATAAGATAATTTCCAATAACCTCTGGAATATCCCTATTTTCTATATAATTAACTTTATAATTTTTAAGTAAATTATTTTCAATTAAAGTCTCTACATTTTTATTTAATATTTTATAACCTAAATAGGTATTTTTTAAATTTATTTTTTTATTATTTATTTTATTTTTCATATTATTACTTGTTTTATTATTTATTTCGTCATTTATTTTATTTTTATTGCCACTTTCTCTTATAAGTAAGGCAGATCCAACAGAGAGCCCCTCATCCCCCATAAAGGGAGGAACATATAAATCATACCTCTCCCCTATTTTTTTATTCAACAAAACATTCTGTGCCACGCCTCCACTGAAAACTATTTTATCAATGCCTGTTTCATTTGAAAAATCCTCTATCATCTTTAAAACAGTATTTTCAAGGGTTTTTTGGGCATATTTGGATATTAATACCTTGGTCCTAAAATCCATACTATTTAAGTTAATATTGCATAGATGGAATATATTCCTTAATGCCTTTGTGGATTCATAACCTATAACTCCAAGATAATTTTTAAAGGATTTTATATTACTATCATAGTCTATAACTTTAATATCAATATCAACCTCTCCCCCACATTCATAACTGGACAAACTCATAACCTTTCCCTCATCCTCCATGGGCTTAAACCCTAAAACTTCAGTGATTGAGGCATAAAAATCCCCAAGGGAATCTATGGTATCACTTTGAGCAATAATCTCCAATCCTTTTTTATTTCCTATGGATACTGTTGAGGAAAGGCCATCCCCTCCTCCATCCATTGTAATAACTAAGCATTCCTTAAAGTCAGATAAACTATAAAGTGATGCATGGCATAGATGATGATTAAAATAGAGCATTGGGATATTCATTTCTTTTTGAAAGGTTTTTAAGTATTTTAATCTATTTCCCCTTCTAAATAATCCTCCCACTGTAATAATGTTTATATTTTCCTTTTCTTTATTGTCTTCATTATCTTTAATATTTAACTCATTTAAGATATATTCTATGGAATTATTGGGAAAACCCCGTTGATTTTTCTTTCTTGTGAATCTCTCCTCACTTAAGGAATATTTTATAGTATTATCTGTTATTAGGGAGGCACTACTATTATGTCCATCATGAATACCCAATATCATAAAACCACAAATATTTATATTTTTTAATGGATTTTTAAACAGGCTTTAATTAATTTTTGATTTTTTATAAATTTATTAAGTCTTAAAAAATTATTTATACTAAAATAAAATAACCTAATTATTATTAAAATAAATGTAAGTATTATTGTAAAATTAAAAAATATAAATTATATAAAATTTATTATCTAAAAAATTATTATTTTAAAAATATAAAAAAATAAATAAAAAATTAAAAGACAATTTAAAAAAAATAAAAGATTTTAAAATATTTAAAAAGAAGTAAAAACATAAAAAGTAAAAATCCCATTATTATCTCCCCTTAGGTGCTCCTAAGCACTTGGAGAAGAGTAATCCTTTGATAGGATAGCATTATAAAACTACATTAACCTAAGATAGAAACTTAAAAGTATTTCTCTTTATTAATATATATCCTTTTTATTATTTTTTTATTATTTATGTTTAGATTAAAATTTAATGTTATATAAGATTTATTTTTAATAATTTTAATTTTATTTAAATTGGATAAATATATATAGTAAATTAAAAATACCTTTAAGCATAATCTTTAAAGTATATATAATAAAATTAATACTTTGGTGAAATAAATGTTTAAGGCTACAATTAATTCAAATTATTTTAAAAAGATAATAGAGGCTATGAGTAATTTAATAGATGAAGTTTCCTTTGAGATAGATGAAGAGGGTATGAAGGCAAGTGCAATGGATCCTTCCCATGTAGCATTGGTTAGTGTAAATATTCCCAAAGAGGCCTTTGAGGAATATGTTGCCGATATTCATGAAATAGGTGTGGATCTAGAGGCATTTAAAAAAATCATGGGTAGGGCAAAACCAAATGAAAAACTTACATTGGAATTAGATGAGGAAAATAATAAATTAAATTTAATTCTTAAAAATGATGCCATAAGAAGATTTTCCCTATCCCTCTATGATGTAAGTTCCACAAATGTTAAAGTTCCCTCCATTGAATACCCCAATGAGATTACAATAAAGGCAGGTGCATTTGTAGATGCCTTAAAAGATGCTGAATTGGTTAATGACCATGTTTCCTTAAAAATGAGCCAGGATGGGAAATTTACAATATACTCAAAGGGAGATATAAATCAAAGTGAAATAATTTATGATGGAGATAGTGACTCCATATTGGACTTAAAAATTACCCAGGATACAAAAAGTACCTTTAGTTTGCCATATTTAAAGGATATTACAAAGGCCACATCCTCAAATGAGGTACTACATATATATCTTGGTACTGATATGCCTGTAAAAATAGAGTATAATATAGGAAATGGAAAAATAATATTTCTACTTGCTCCAAGAATAGAATCCTAAAGGTTTTAAACACTAATTGTTATTTTACTATCTATTATTTTATTATTTATTTTTATATTAATTTTATTAATATTATTATTTAATATTATATTCTATTTATTACTATATTCACATTATTACCCCATTACACTTAATATCCTATTACACAGTACTATGTGGAACCATGTATGAAAAAATAGCAAATATATTTTTTAATGAATTAAAAAATGATGATTTATTGAAATTACCTGAAAATTTTTATGAAGAGATTAGGGAATATATACATAATAATGAATACAAGGATGAAAAGGAACTTAGGCGTATAAAATACTATATCGTGGAAATAAGAAAGTTAAGAATATACAAGGCACTTTATAATTCCAAGGAGAATTTAATAAATGAAGAAAAAAATATATTAAAATTAATAGAGGACATTGAGAGTTATATGGAGAATAAGGGTTCCACAACAATCAACCATAATAATGATAGTACCTTAGAGAAAGAGGATATATTAAATAACCAACAACAATTTAAATCCAACATCCAAGAAAAGAAAACAACTCAACAAATACCAAAACTTATAAATACCCAAAGATATATTGATATTGTAAGAGTCCTTACTAAGTTCCCAGAATTTACAGATGGGAAATATATTTATAATTTAAACAAAGAGGATATTATTTCCTTAGATAAAAGAATATCAAAAATATTGGAAAAACACAAAATAGTTAAGAAAATTACAGGTGAATATCATGAAGATGAAAAAAAAGATAAAGAGATATTGCCCTTACTGTAAAAAGCACACACTACATACTGTAGAAAGGGCCAAAAAAAGAAAAGCAAGTGAATTAACCTGGGGTCAGAGACAGTTTAGAAGGGTTATGTCAGGATATGGAGGATATCCAAGACCATTACCAAGTGGAGCGAAACCAGTTAAAAAGTTAGATTTAAGATATAAATGTTCAACATGTGGAAAAATGCATGTTAGGGCCAATGGCGGATTTAGAGCAAGGATATTTGAATTGGTGGATTAAGATTAATGTTATCTACATAAATAATATAATTAGATAAAAAAGAGGTGGAATAATGGCACTTATACAAAAGCCCAGAAGTAGATTTTTAAAAATCCAGTGTACTGATTGTGGTAGTGAGCAAGTTATATTTGGATGCCCTGCAACAGTTGTAAAGTGTATAACCTGTGGAAAAACAATTGCTGAGCCAAGATCCTCAAAGGGATTAATAAAATCAAAAATATTGGAAGTTTTAGAATAATATTTATTTTATTTTTTGATTAAATATATTTATTTTTAATTTTTTAATAATTGTTTTTTTCTTTATTTTTTTAATTTTTATTATATAATTTATAATTTTTTTTATTTATTACATTGAAATATATTAATATATAATTTTAATTTTTTATTTTTTAAATATTTATTTTTTTAAAATATACTACTTAAATGTTTTCCATAAAATATATATATATAAAATAATATTAAAATATAAAGGTAGATAAATATATAGAGGATAAATATAATAAAGAATATAATTCGATTATTATAATCGGCATTAAATATTATGGGGGAAATAATGAATAAAGAGTATGAGGCTTTAAAAATTGGTGCATTGTTGCATGATATTGGAAAATTATTGGAAAGGGGTGGATATGGGGAAACCACAAAATTTGAGGAGTATTTTGACAAATTTGGATTTATCCTATCTGAAAAGGAAAAGAATGTAATAAAGGAAATAATTGGCATGCATCATTGCAAAAATATTAAAGACAATAAATGCCATATTAATATTGTTAAATTGGCTGATTGGTTAAGTAGTGGGGAAAGAATACTATCTGAATATGAAATTGAACAAAAAAGAGAATGGCAAGCCCTATGTTCTATATTTGAAGAAATTTCATTAAGTGGCGAAAAAAATGTTAAATATGATGATGCATGGAAATACAACTTAATAGAGTTAAATATTTCTAAGAGTATTTTTCCTGAAAAGAAATGTCTAGATGAAGAGTATAATTATTGTTCAGATGAGGATTATAAGAAGTTAATAAAAAAATTTTCAAATGAATTAAATAATATTGATAATTTTGAAAAATTATACCAATTAATGCATAAATATACCTGGTGTATGCCCTCTTCAACCTACTGGAAAGAAAAAGGAGAATATCTACCAGATGTTTCCCTATATGATCATTCAAAAACGACCTGTGCTATTGCCTGCTGCCTATATAAGGGATTGAATAACAAAATAATAGATGAGAACAGTATAATTAATATGCTCCAATCCAAGGAAAAAGATAAAGAATTGAATAAAAACATATTTTCCCTAATTCATGGGGATATTTCAGGGGTTCAGGACTTTATATTTAACATTACCTCAAAGGGGGCCAATAAATCCCTTAAGGGCAGAAGTTTTTATTTGGATTTTTTAACAGAACTCTGTGCTAAGTATGTTATTCAAAGGTTGGATTTGCCAATAACAAATATACTCTTCTATGGGGGAGGGCATTTCTATATACTAAGTTATAATATTGACTCTGAAAGAACTTTAAATTTTGAAAGGACAATAAATGATATTTTATTTGAAAAGTTCGGTGCAGATTTATATGTGGCAATTGGAAAGGTGGATCTAAGGCCTATTGATTTTTTAATGGATTATATGGATGATAACAAAAAAATTGGAATACCTTATAAATGGAAAGAATCGGCAGAGGCCACATCTAAAAGGAAGATGAGGAAATTTGAACATAAAGGGGCAGACTTATTCAAACCGAGAGGAAAGGGAGGACACACTGAAAGATGTCCCATATGTAGGGAAGAAAACAAAATATTGGAGTCTGAGGGTAAAAAATGTATATACTGTGCATCCTTTGAAGATCTAACAAAAAAATTAAAGGATTTTGGAGATGAATTAAAGGTTGGGGAGAGGGGCCGCCGCTTTGAAATAGATGAAATCAAAAAGTTAAGTGTGTTGAAGGACTTTTTTGAAGGGAATATGGTGGAATTTGAGAATACAACCTATAACCTACCATATGAAAATGGGAACTTAGAAATACCCTATAAAATAGGGGCTATGGCATTTCCAGTGGTAGAGGGTGAATTACGAGATTTTTCAGAGTTAGCCGAGGACTCAGAGGGTATAAAGAAGTTGGCAATATTAAAGATGGATGTGGATAACTTAGGAAAGATAATCACAAAGGGATTGGGAAAAAAAGCCACAATATCAAGATTAAGTACATTGAGTTCCATGCTAACTTTATTTTTTACAGGATATATTCCCTATTTAATAAAATCAAGTGATAATTATAAAAATTTCATCTATTTAACCTATTCTGGAGGGGATGATACCCTAATAGTTGGTGCATGGGATAAGGTATGGGATCTATCTAAGGAAATAAGGGAGGAATTCAATGAATTTGTATGTGAAAATGAGGATATTACCTTAAGTGCAGGAATTGTGCTAATAAATCCAAAATTTGAATATAGAAAGGGAGTTTATTTGGCAGAGGAGGAGTTGGAGAGGGCAAAGGATAACTCCACTCAAACTTCAAATAAAAAGGAGAAGAATTCTATCTGTATATTTGGATATCCAATTTTTTGGGATAATATTAATAAAGTTAATGAGTTTGAGGAGAATTTTAAAAGGGCATTAGAGAATAAAGAATCCAAAAGGAGAATACTGCATATATCCCAGAGGGTATTTGATAATTTGAGAAGGGTTCTAAAGGTTAGGGATGATGGTAAAGGGAATGAAGAAATCATTGTAAAAATACCCTACCTGTGGAGAATGAAGTACTATCTCTATAGAAATTATGGTAAAAGTGATGGAGGGTTAGAGGACTATGTAGTCTTTATAGATAAATATTTAAATGAAATTGAGGAGCGTATAAGGGAGTGCAACATAGATAGGTTGAAGGAGATCAGTTTTAACGACATTATAATTGCATCAAGAATTGCAGAATTGAAATCAAGAAAAAGGCGATAATAATGAATTGGAAAACTCATCCAAATATTAAATTTAAAGGAGGAGATAATTTTATGAATGACAATAAATATAAAAATCAGGAAAATAAAAATCAAGGAAATAATCAAAATCAGAAAGAAAATAAGGCAATGGATGATTATATAAATAAAATATTAAATCTGAACTCTGAAAATGTTGGAGTATTGATTAAAAAGGCTGATTTACTGGCAAAAAGGATTGGGGATCGTAAAGAAAATAATGGAAAAAAATATGGAATATCCTCATCAAAATTGAGGGATTTTTATGATTATGTGGTTAGGATTAAGGAATCAGAAACTGGAAATTGGTATTTGAAATTAATGTTGTTAAAACCAAAAATAGTATATCATGTAAATAAGGAAAAAAATAAAGATAAAAGAGAGGCATTGAGGATATTTAACAGTGAAATGAATAAAATATTGGCCAAAATAGATAAAAATAACCCTAAACATTTTGAAAATTTTCTAATCTTCTTTGAAGCAGTTGTAGCATATCATAAAGGATATACTAAATCAAAATAACTTAAGGAGGAGAAAATTATGAATAATAATGGTAAAATTTTAAAATTAAAAGGAAAATTAATAATAGCAGGTAAAATTGAGGCAATAACTGGATTGCACATAGGAGGCACTGCAGAAACTTTAAAAATAGGAGGTTCAGATAATCCAGTAATAAAGGACAAGAATGGAAGGGTATTCATACCTGGAAGTTCATTGAAGGGAAAAATTAGAAGTTTATTGGAGATAAGTGAGTGTAGTGAGGAAAATAATAAATCCAAGGGGGAGAGTAGTAAATCTGAGGAGAATAATAAACCTGAAGAGGATGGAAATCCGTGCGGGTGTGGGGGATGTCCAGTATGCTTAATATTTGGCCCTCATGACTCAAAATCAATAAAAGAACCACGGAGAGTTATAGTAAGGGACGGATACATCAAAAACGTTAAAGATACAAGCGAATTATATGAAAAATTAGAGGCAAAGGTTGAAAATACAATTAATAGAGTTAAGGGAACTACAGACCAAGGAGTTAGGACCATGGAGAGAGTAGTTGCTGGAAGTGAGTTTGATTATGAGGTAATTTTCAACATCTACAACGAAGATGACAAAAAATTAATTGAAACATTTTTAAAGGGTATGAAATTATTGGAGGATGATTACTTAGGAGGAAATGGTTCAAGGGGATATGGTAAAATAAAATTCAAGGATTTAATAGCTGAGCACAAACCTATATCGTTTTATGAAAGTGGAAAGGGATATAAAAAATTGTTGGATGAATCAACCAATAACATAGATGATTTAATAAATGGAATAAATAATGAATTAGAACTTTAATTTTTTTTATTTTTTTAATTTAATTGGTGGATATTATGCATATTGTAAAACTTATTCCATATAAAAATAGTAAATACCATTTTGGAGAGGGGGATTTATCAGAAAGTTCCTTAGTATTTCATTCCAACAGTTTATTTTCTACGATAGTTAATAACTTTATTAAGTTATATGGGGTTGAGGAATTTAATAAATATAAGGAGAAAATAAAAAAATTAAAAATATCCTCCCTATTTCCTGCAATATATAAATTTAAAAATAAAGAGAATCCAGAAATTGAAGATGAGATACTTTTTATCCCTAAACCTATGGTAAGACTTGGGTTTGATGAGAATACACAAAAGGATATTGAAGAAAAACCAAAGGACTTTAAAAAAATCAAATTCATTTCAATGGGGGCTCTTAAAAAACATGGTGAAGGAACATTAAAAAAGATAACAATAGGTAAAGAGTATTTAATATCAGATGATGAAAAAAGGAGATTTAACTATGATAAACCTGAAAATATGGATCTATTTAATAATACAATAGAGCAGAAGGTTTCAATTGATAGAGTTAAAGAGATTACATTGGAACATGAGGGTAGGGGACAATTATACTCTGTTGAATTTATAAAACCACTTGGAAAAAAGGATAAGATAGTAGGATTTTACTTTTTAATTGATTTTAATAATATTGATGGGGAACTATTGAATAAAATAAAGGCCTCAATAAGATTAATAAAGGACGAGGGGTTAGGTGGAAAAAGAAGTATTGGGGCAGGATTTTTTAAAGATATAATCTTAGATGAATTTAATATGGAGTTAAGTGTAGATGATTCAAAGGAAACGCATATAGTATTATCGATAACTATTCCAAAGGAAGAAGAATTTAAAAACTTTTATAGTTATCAGTTAATTAAAATAGGGGGGCATATCTATTCCTCATCAAATATAGAGTATATTACAAAATTAAAAAGGAGTGTCTATGCATTGAGAGAGGGTTCAATATGTGAAAAACCTGTTGAAGGGCAGATTTTGGATTTAAGACCGGGTGATAAAAATATTGTTGAACATGAGGTTATACTTAATGGATGCCCTATTTTAATTCCAATAGTATCCTATGAAGAAGTAAATGGGGGGAACTTATGAGTATGTCCGAACAAATACCTAAAAGCCAAACTGTTAAAAAAACTTTAAAGATTACCACAGTATCCAACATACACATAGGCTGTGGGGACTTTTATACTCACTTGGATTATTACATTGAAGGGAGTAAGGCAAAAATATTGGATATGGAAAGGATATTGGAGAGTTTAGATGATATAAAGAGAATAGATGAGATGGCCAATATAATAAAATCCAACATGGAAAACAATAGAACAGCTAATGTAAAAAAGATCTATAAAGGCATAAACATCCATCCTGAGGATTTTATTTTAAAAGAAGTTGATTGCAAAATTAAAAAGGATAAAAGGGTACAGGTTGAAAAATTTATAAACCAAAATGGAAGATACTATGTTCCTGGGAGTTCAATAAAGGGAGCCATAAGAACGGCATATATTTTTGATTACTATGATAAGAATATTGGTAAATTAGTTGATATTTTAGAAGGCGATAATAAAAATAAAAATGCACAATACAATAAAAAAGGAAAGGCTGTTGCAAAGAAGGCTATGGGTAAAATTAAAGATGATTTCTTTAAATGCAATGAAATAGGAAAGACTGTTGTAAAGAAGGCCATAGGTGGAATTGAAAATGATTTCTTTAAATATCTGTTAATTACCGATAGTAACTTTATAGATCCCAATAATTTTGAATTTATTGAAACAAAAAGATATAATATAGAATATAAAAGAAGATACGAATTAAAAGCACGCGGGAATAAGAAATATGAGGAACCCTATGGGAATAAAGAATGTAAGGAAACATTAAAAAGAGATTCACAATTTACCCTTGAATTAACTATAAAAAAGGGTTTTCAAAAGGATTTTAATGGAATAAAGAATATGTGTAATAATTTTACAAGGGCCCTTATTGAATTTGAAATGAATAACGAGTATTTACCACGGTATTTAAAGGAATTTTATAAAGATAATATTTTAAATAAACCAAATAATAATGATGGATTTTACCTACCCATAGGCTCTGGAAGTGGATTTTTATCTAAAACTATTTATTTACTATTGTATAAACATAATAAGGATTTAGATTTAATAAGGGAATGCCTACCAAGGAGAAAATCTCAAAATGTAAATGATTATCTAGATTTTCCACGAACCCGTGTAATTGATATTAAATGGGAAATGCCCTTAAGCCGGATAAAAATTAAGGGGATAAAAAAAAGGGGAATGCCCTTAGGTTGGATAAAAATTGAGGAGGAGATAAAATGAACAGAGCACTATTTTTAACGAATGTGGGTAATAGGGATTTAGGATATGGAGAAGTTCCATTATTTGATAGAAATATGGAAGAATCTGAAAAACTTCGCGAAAAATGTAATAAAGAATACAACAAAATAATGGAGAAAGATTTGAATTTTAAAGATTTTTTTGAATCTACAAAGGAACTATATTTAAGGGAAGTTTATAAAAAGTTGGATTTGGAACCAATTTTAATTAAAGATAAAGTAGAGACATTATACAATATATATAATGAATTGGACATTAAACTCTTAGCAACAATGCAGGATCCTCCACATTACCAAGATACCTATTATTCTGCTAAAATAATCAAGGAATGGTTAATAAAAAATTATCCAAAATTGGAGAATAGAGTAGAGGTTATTAAAATAAATAAAAACCCATCTGACCATACAGTAATGCTTGAAGAATACAGTGAAATTTTTAGTAAGTTAGGGGATAATTACGACGATGTATATCTTGGAATAACAGGAGGAACTCCTGCCCAAATATCAGGTCTTATAATAAGTGGAATATTAAAATGGGAAACAAAAACAAAGACCTTATATAAACCACAGGGTGAAAAATTACAGGATGATAAAATTGGAATGGAGTTATTTAAAAAATTTAAAAATGAGGAGTATAACTCATACAAAAAATCAAAAATGTATCTATTAGCATCTGAGGTTGGAAAAAAATATGAACTTATTGAGGATTGGGAATATCATAAATTAAGAGCCCTACATTTTAAAAATTTATATGATTTTGAAAGGGCAATTGATGAATTTAATAGGGCATTCAATAAAGCTAACATAGAGCATAAAAAGGAAATTAAAGAAAAAGTAACATCATTGAGAAAATTAGAAGGCAATGAACCTATTAATAAAGAAAATAATGAACTTAATAATGAATTAAAAGAAAATATTGAAAAATATAAATTATTAATTAATCTATTAATAGACAATATTAAAAGTAAATGGGAAAATGGGGAGTATGTGGATTTTGTAGGTAGGTTATTTAGATTGGAAGAGGCGGTGTTGAGAACAATTGTTGAAAAGGAATTCAATAAATCAATGGATAAAAAGAAAATAAATGGAGATAGTAAATTTGGCGGATATGAGAAATTAACGGAAAATTCTGATGTAAGGAATCATTTGATTGAGGAAGGAGTAGAAATTGATAAGGGGGTCAATAGACATTCACTATTTCATTTAGTAGGGTACTTAGTGGAAAAGAAGGGACTTAAAAAATACAAAAGGATCCATGAGATAATGGATAAATTGAATAGAAATAACAAAACTAAAAAGGCTCCTAAAAAATTGGAAAAGGTAGAAAGTTTGGCAGATTTACGAAATAAATCAATTATAGCACATGGATTTATAGGAGTTTCTAAGGAGAATATAATTGAATTATACAACGAAGATAAATCCAAGGAAGAGGAAATTATTGAAGATATAGATGATGTAAGGGATTTGATTAACAGGTTTATATAAACTACTCTTTTTTTACTTATTTAAGGAGGAATATAGTGAAAAATTGCCTAATTTGTACATTGGGAAATAGAGATATTCAGTTTAAGAAAGAGTATGAATCTGACTTAAAAATCTTAGAAAATATACTTTATAAAGATAATGATTTGGACTCCAATGAATTATGTATTAAAAAGAATAATTTTTTGGACAATACCGATAAAATCCGTAAAAATTATAATCAGATAGAAGATTATATAACCTTACCTATCCTACAACCCTGTTTGGATAAATATAAAAAAATAAAAAAAATTATTTTAATTCCAACAGATCAAAGAAATGAAAATATTAAAGAAAACCATAAAAAAGGAGATACATTTATTGCTGCAAAAATTATTAAAAGGTTCTTAGAAAGAAAAGGGTATTCCAATAATATTGAAATTAAGGCTGCTGAATTTGATGCATCCAATTTGGAAAAATGGTTTAATCATATATGCAAAATAATCAATAATAACTATGAAGAATTTGATAAATTAATATTTGAAATAAGTGGGGGCATCCCAACGAGTAAAGAAGCAATAAGATTGGCATCGCTATTTAAGAATAAAATAGAGGTTGTAGAGATTGTTAGTGGAAAAGTTAATCCAACAAATATGGGTTTCTTTGAAAGTAGAATAATAAAGGAAAAAGTAAAAGATTTAATTAGGAATTACAATTATACTGGGGCATTGGCATTTGAAGGGTATTATAAAGATGATAAGGAAGTTTTAAATTTAATTAATCATTTAAATTATAGATTAAATTTTGATTTTGAGAATGCATTAGAATGCTACTGTGAAAAGAGATTAGAGGAACTAATGAATGAAGAGAATACAATTAAAAAGTTAGAATATTTTATACTTGAACTTCTGGACAATATGGAAATTGAATTAAAAAATGGAAACTATGCTAACTTCTTAGCAAGGGTTTATAGATTGGATGAAGCCATGGGACAGTATCTTTTTCTAAGGTGGTTCGAAAAAACTGGAACTAAAATCAGTTATAAATTGGGAAATAATCCGCCATCTGGACTTATTATTGTGGCTAATATTGGTGTGGATAATTTAAATGAAAAACTGGAAAGTTATCTTAATGATCTGATGAAAAGGATTAAACACAATAATTTTAAAATAAATCATAAGGGTGTTTCAGAATTAATAAAATTTATTGAAGAAAATTATATTAATAAGGAAAATGGGAGATCTTCCTACCTATTACAAATTAATTAATCATCTTTACGGTGATTCCTCCTCTGAATATAATGTATATATGAAAATACATAAAATGTATAAAGGGGATCACAATTTAAGACATACTACAATAGTTGCACATGGCTTTAAGGGCATAAATAAAAAGAAAATAGAGAAAGTGTTAAAAAGTAATGGAGTTAATGAGGATATTAATAAGTACTTTAAAGATATTAGATCAGAATTCTTTAAAATCGTAAAAAGGGATGATATAAATATATTTAATAAATTGAATGGTAAAATAATAAGTAAATTTTAATATTTTTAATTTTTTATATATTTTAATGTAATAAAAATATCTTGAGGTATGGCCTTGGTTTTATTTTTAAGGTTTTTTTTATTTATTATTTGTTAAAATAAGGTAGGATTTTTAATCTCATATCGATTGTGGATTATGATTGTTTTATATATTTAGATTTAATAATTTATTGAGATTTGGATTAATTAGGGAGTTTTATTTGGTTTTATTATGTCTTCTTTATGATTTTTCTTTATTTATTTTATTTAATTGATTTTAGGGTAATGTGGATTAAAATAAGAGAGATTATCAAGTCGCAGGTCTTTATATAGAATTGTCCTTATCATAGGTTCGAGATAGAAAGGTTTATATAGGAGAAGATACAACTTTCTTTATAGTAAAATAAGGAAAATTCCTATCTGTTAAAATCAGACCATAGTGGGATGGAAACCTTTTTTAAAATATTATTATATATATAATTATCATAGTTAAAATCAGACCATAGTGGGATGGAAACCAATATACTCAAACATCTCATTAGAATAATCATAGATTTTCCGTTAAAATCAGACCATAGTGGGATGGAAACTACTTCCATTTTGGGTCCCTCTAATAAATTTTAACAAGTTAAAATCAGACCATAGTGGGATGGAAACTGTATATGATAAATCTCTAAATATACATACCATAAAATTAGGTTAAAATCAGACCATAGTGGGATGGAAACATTACACCTACAAGGTAATTCTTTAACTGAATTCAAGTTAAAATCAGACCATAGTGGGATGGAAACAATGGAGATTATCAAAAAAAATATACTAAGACATGGGGTTAAAATCAGACCATAGTGGGATGGAAACAACAAAGTAGAGAGAGTATATTCAAAAGACAAGGTAGTTAAAATCAGACCATAGTGGGATGGAAACAAAAAAATAATGATTTTTGAAATATCTGACTTATGGGTTAAAATCAGACCATAGTGGGATGGAAACGATAAGGAAATGAGAAAAAAACTATTTGAAAAATACTGTTAAAATCAGACCATAGTGGGATGGAAACGGGTTTAGGTCTATTCTTTGTTTTTTCTATCTNTATCGTTAAAATCAGACCATAGTGGGATGGAAACATTTAGTAATTACAATACGGGTACCTTCAATGTTGGCGTTAAAATCAGACCATAGTGGGATGGAAACCTCTTTGTTCTATAATTTCCCCCTCTCTCGCAGTGAGTTAAAATCAGACCATAGTGGGATGGAAACCTTTGATACTAAAAATAAATAATAAATTGGTTAATGGGGTTAAAATCAGACCATAGTGGGATGGAAACAACTATTCCCCTCGAAATCATCAAAGAATTCAAATACCGTTAAAATCAGACCATAGTGGGATGGAAACTTCGATGATATAACCTGCCTCCTTGTCGAAAGACAGGTTAAAATCAGACCATAGTGGGATGGAAACCCTGTTTAGTTTTTGTTTTAGTTCTCTGTAGTTGCACGTTAAAATCAGACCATAGTGGGATGGAAACTTTACAGTCCCATCTCCGTTGAAATCATAATTGTAAGAAGTTAAAATCAGACCATAGTGGGATGGAAACCAATGAGAATGCAGGATAAATTTTGAACAATATGTTTTGTTAAAATCAGACCATAGTGGGATGGAAACTTAACATTGTTTTTCCCTGTTTTTTTGAATGTTCCTTCGTTAAAATCAGACCATAGTGGGATGGAAACCGTTTCCTGTCCTCTTTTTTCTCTTTTTTAAGTAATTTGTTAAAATCAGACCATAGTGGGATGGAAACTCAACCATGAGGCATGACTATTCTCACATTATGGTTGTTAGTTAAAATCAGACCATAGTGGGATGGAAACAACACAAACGGGAGTATTCAGGAAATTCCAATCCATTGTTAAAATCAGACCATAGTGGGATGGAAACAATTTGATATTAATTGGGGAAAAGGGACGAGGAAAATGTTAAAATCAGACCATAGTGGGATGGAAACTGTTTCTAAATTTATGTGCTCATATGTTACGGCTTTGGGTTAAAATCAGACCATAGTGGGATGGAAACCAAAACCTATCCCTTGACCCTGGGGTGGTTATCTAGTTAAAATCAGACCATAGTGGGATGGAAACAATGTGCAGATTTATGAATATAACCAAGCCACTGCGGAGTTAAAATCAGACCATAGTGGGATGGAAACCATACTATTATGAGGGAACAGATAGGAGAGACGTATGTTAAAATCAGACCATAGTGGGATGGAAACATAGATATTCTGAAGGTAAAGGTAAAAAGGTTTATAAAAGTTAAAATCAGACCATAGTGGGATGGAAACTTTATAATTTCATTTATTCTAAATTTTTTCGGATTTGTTAAAATCAGACCATAGTGGGATGGAAACTTGTAAATATTCTGCATCATTTTTATTATCAACATAAGTTAAAATCAGACCATAGTGGGATGGAAACAACATGTGGATAATCATATATTTTTATATCNGCTTTTAAGTTAAAATCAGACCATAGTGGGATGGAAACATAACATACTTAACCATAAACTTTATATACTATGAGATATGTTAAAATCAGACCATAGTGGGATGGAAACTGTCTATCAGCATCCCAACAAATACTATATTCCACTGTTAAAATCAGACCATTGTGGGATGGAAACTGTCTATCAGCATCCCAACAAATACTATATTCCACTGTTAAAATCAGACCATTGTGG
Organism: Methanothermococcus sp. SCGC AD-155-M21; assembly: GCA_019561565.1. Taxonomy (GTDB): domain Archaea; phylum AGJL01; class Methanococci; order Methanococcales; family Methanococcaceae; genus Methanofervidicoccus. The sequence continues at coordinate 38,296 of JAHEPY010000002.1, read as the reverse complement.
GATGGAAACAATCTTTAATCTTTTCTTCATATTCTNAATATCCTGGTTAAAATCAGACCATTGTGGGATGGAAACGAGGAGTAATGGATAAGGACGATGTTATAAATATACTGTTAAAATCAGACCATTGTGGGATGGAAACCAATTATTGTTGGTAATATCTTTTCAACATCTATCAGTTAAAATCAGACCATTGTGGGATGGAAACATAAACCAAATAACTTTAAAAATCCTTTGAAATTAATGTTAAAATCAGACCATTGTGGGATGGAAACTAATTTTTTATTTATCTTGATATTATAGAATTTTTCTCTTGTTAAAATCANACCATTGTGGGATGGAAACAACTTATCGTGCATAGATTTCGGTAGATATAACTTAGAGTTAAAATCAGACCATTGTGGGATGGAAACAGTTCCAGCAGAAGAGACCTTATCATCTAAAGAAGTATGTTAAAATCAGACCATTGTGGGATGGAAATATTCCTCTTATTTTCTAACATAATAAAAGAAAAACTGTTAAAATCAGACCATTTACGAGCGAAGGGAGTAAATCGTAAAAATTCCGAAGGAATTTTGAGATAGTGGGATATTTTGAGATTGTAGGATGGAAACCCATTATTTTTTGTTTATATAATTAAAAAAATAAAATAATTAATAATTAAAAGAATATCAATAATTTTTAATAAATTTAAATATATGAATATAGAAAATGTTAAATTAAAATTTTAAATTAAAAGAAATACTTTTTTAAATTTTTTTATAATTTTTATAAATTTTTTTTAATTTTTAATTTTTTAATATTAATTCATTTCAATAAAAGAATATATACCTATATAAAAAAATAAGAAAAATTCCAATTAAAATAGATCATTTACAATTAACTTATTTATCATTTCTCAAAATCTCCTCAACAACCCTCTCCATAATTTCAGATTTTTTTCCTTTAAATTCCATCATACTATTTTTTCCTATTAATATTACCTCATTATACTCCTCTCCAAAGTAATATTTTGATAAATCATTTGCCACAATATAATCTAAATTATACTCCCTTAATTTTTCCCTACCTATTTCTATAAGTTTATTTTTATCTACCCCATATTCTGCCTTAAAGCCAACAATGGTTTTCTCAGGGAAGGCCCTTCTAAGTTCTCCTATTACTTTTATATTTCTCTTTAATTTAAGGGTTATATCACCATCAGACTTAATCTTACCATCAACAAACCTATCTGGAATAAAATCAGATATTGCAGCACAGGATACAATTATATCTGCATCCTTTCCCAATTCCAAGGCCTTATTTAGCATCTCATTTGAAGTTATGACCCTATGGGATTTTACATAATAGGGAGGCTCCTTTCCAAGGGCATAGATTACCTCAACATTATGGCCCTTCTTAGAGAAGGCCTCTGCAATATGATATCCTGTTTTTCCAGAGGATAAATTGGTTATTATCCTAACTTTATCTATAAATTCGGCAGTGCCCCCTGAGAGTATAAGTATTTTTTTATTTTTTTTATTACTTTGATGTTCATGTTTATTGTAGGCTCCATTAACACATCCATTATAAGATTCCTTTCCAAGTGTTTCAATTACCTTTAAAACTATCTCTTCAATGGAGGGTACCTTTGCCTTCTCCTCCTCCATTCTTGGAGATATAATAAACACTTGCCTCTCCTTTAAGGTATCTATATGATTTCTTATACTATGGAGCATGTTTTTATGCATACTTGGAACAATAAATATTGGTTTATTTTCAATAAACATTGTAGCAGTTGTATTTACTATGTTATCGGCAATTCCCAAGGCTATTTTACTTATGATATTTGCAGTGGCAGGATGCACTATCATGGCATGGCATATCTCATATAGTGATACATGCTCCACATTTCCTGTAATTTTGTAATGTACCCTATTTCCTGAGGCAAATTCCAAGGCATATTTCCCAATAATGTTTTTAGATTCCTCAGTGGCAATGGTATAAACCTGTGCCCCATGTCTTATAAGTTCCCTTATTAATTTTGGAGTTTCAATTGCCCCTATTGAGGAAGATACAGCAACCAATATTTTTTTTCCTTCCAATAATTTAGATTTGGAACCTCTAAGTTTTTCTGCAGGGCCCATAAAATCACTCCATATTTTTTCTTAAATCTTTTAAACTTCTTTTTTTAATAATTAAGGGTATTCTTTCCACTTCCAATTCATCATGTGTAGGGTATCTTTCAGAGATATATCCTCCAAATTTAAAATTATAGATATTATCCTTTAAATAATCTACAATATCCTCTAAAACATAGGGACTTAAATAAATATTATATTTATTTTCATCTATCTCGTATGGTAGGGTATTGTACTCCAAAATCTCCAATAGATCCTTAACATCCTCAATATCTTTAAAGGAAACTATTCCCCTAAGTAAGAGCCCCTCATTGGTAATAACCTCATATTCCTTTGCAACATTTTTTGCTCTATTTATTAGTCTATTCTTCATCTGTATTCCATCCTTTAGAATAGATGGGCAATAATGTATTGTTAATTTGGATTTTCCATTCTCTATTTTTTTATTAAAATAATCAATTATTATTTTAGCAGTTTCTTCACTTCCAAGTATTTCAGAGGTATATGTATTTTTTTCTAAAAATCCCATACTTTTTAAGGTCCTATAATTGGTCTCTGAGTATTCCAATTGATTAATGTTTATGAATCTTACTCCAATTTTTTCAATCTCTTCCAATAAATAGATTATTTCATTCTCATACCTTGGAATAGAGGGAATTTCAACAACAACATCCTTTATATATTTTGTGCATAGTTTTAAAGTATCTAAGAAATCCCCTAAGTATTCCTCTATCTCCTTATTACTGTTGTGTTTTTTACCCTCTCCTTTCATATAGTGGTAGTATTTATTAAAGTATTTTGTAGGATGCAGCCTTATTTCATCCAATCCTGCCTCTTTAAGAGTTTTTAATTTATTTTCATCTATGACTGTGGGAGTAGTATAGAGATGTATATGGAAAGAGGGCCCAAATCTTTTCTTTAATGCCTTTATATATCTGTAGGTTTTCTCTATTTTAAGTAAGGGATTACCTCCTGTGATACCTACCCCTTTACTTCCACATAATAAACATTCTTCAATGCACTCCTCTATTGAATTTATTTTTCTCTCATTGGCATAAATAACATCTTTTTCCTTTCTTTTCTCAGATATTGGACAGTAATAGCAATTTTCTCCACATATCCCAGTAATAAATAAAACAAGTTTTTCTCCATTAATACATTGCTGACATCCAACTGGAAGATTATCTATTTTTTTTAATAATTCTTTATTTAACTCTTCAATATCCATATTATCCTTTATTATTTTTTAATTATAATTAATAAAATTAAATAATAATGATAAGCAATTAATAATAAAATAAAAATAATAAATAGTAAATAAATATTAATAAATAAATAATTCTAATAATTTTTACACAATTTTTTTATTAATCCTAATTTTGATATATTGCTTTTATCATCAATATTTACCTTAACATATCCAATGGATTCCCAATGCTCCCTTGGATAACATTTATTTTTTACAATTTCAGCAGAATATCCTATTTTTTTCAATGCATTGTATATATTTTTTAATTTTGGATTTTTAACCCCTAAATTCTTTGGTACTCGCCGGCCCTCTTTTCTACTCCTCTCCTTATTAATATATACTGGCCATATAACAATCTCCCTCATTATGTCCACCTCATTATATCCATTTTTCCCTTATAAAGATATACAACAGTATTATTATTACAATAACAACAATACCCATAACTATCCAAAAGCCATAGGGATTATTTAGCAGCGGCATATATTTAAAGTTCATACCATATACTCCTGTTATCCAAACTGGTACTGCAAAAACAGTTGTAACCATGGTTAATATCTTCATAATCTGGTTCATTCTTATGTTTTCAAGGGATAAACTCATATCCATCATTGAAACAAGCAATTCTCTATAGGTAGTTTCCATATCTATTAACTGCAAGGTATCATAGTACAGGTCCTCAATATGTTCCCTATCCTCCTGTGTTGTAATTGGAAGATACTTTCTTTTTAAAATAGATAAAACATCCTTATTTGATACTAAAGCCTTATGAAAATACACTAAGGTTTTTCTAAGTTGTAATATTTCTTCGGTTACATTTTTTCCCTGGTCTTGGAGTAGTATATCTTCCAATCTATCCAATTCATCCTCTAAATTTAAAATTATTCGGGAATAATTCAATGTAATCTGATTTAATAAAGTATATAAAAAAAATCCAGTTCCCTTCTCAAGAAATATCTTTGGTTTTTTTGAGTTTAATAAATTATATATTCTTCCAATGGACTTTATCTTATCACTGTGGAGAGTTAAAATAATATTTCCCTTTACATATATTCCAAAGGAGGTAGTAGTAACATCCTCCTCAAATAGAGGGGCCTTATAAATAATTAAGTAGTAATCATCCTCCTCTTCAACCCTTGGAACCTCCTGTTCATCCAATCCAACCTTTAATTCATCAATACCTATATTTATTTTATTGGAGAGTTTTAAAAGTTCCTCATTTGAAGGAGCATAACAATCTATCCATATTAAATCATAGTGATTATTATCCAATTCCTCTAAATTTATTTTATTTAAGGTTCCATCCCTGTAGCCTAAAATTTTTAGCATAATTATCCCAAAATAATTTTTTATATTAATATACAACCCTATGGGCATGCTCCTCTTACATGGATGTACTATGAAGTAAAGTTTTTTAAGGGCCCTTTCTTTTTTAGTTTTTTTAAAAAATAAATTTTATATTGAGTCTATATTTTTTATTTAATTATAATTTTTTATTTTTATATGTTAATTTTTTATTTTACTTTATTTTTAATTATTTTATTTTTTTATTAAAATGTCCAATTTATTTTTATTTCATATGTTTTTATCTACCTCTCCTTCCTTTGGCCCATAGAATAATATAATGGATAACATAATAAGTATTGCAGTATATATCACAACATATATTACAAGCACTACAAACTGGGTGTTTCCCCCTAAGAAACTTGAAAACTCAAATAAAAGTTCCCTAAACATAAAGATAATTATTATTTTGAATAGGAATTTTTTTAATAAATCCAATATACTACTATTGGAATATATAACATCATCTACAAAATGCACTATTATACTTATCAGTATTCCTAGAATCAAGGGATTGGTAAAGTTATTTATAAAAACCTCTATTGACTGAATTAGTTCCATACCTCTAGCCATATTATAGGAATACAAAAACCCTATAATAATTATTAATATACCTAAGGTATTACCCATAGGAGTAAGTTTTCCAAATTCAAGGCTTTTCTTACCTTCAGTAAAGGATTTTTTTAAATCCTTAATTAATCCTGAGCCCTCTGAGAGAATATATAATCCAACAATACCTGCGATTATTCTCCATCCAAGATCTGCAAATATGGCATAAATAACCATGGCAAAACCTATGGATGTAAATATAAGGGGCACATATTGAGACATTGTTTTTTTAAGAAATTCCTGAACTAAGTAATAGGTGGATTCTAAGGATTCACTCTGTTTTACAACAATCCTCTTTTTCCACACAAATATATCTTTACTCTCCAAATACTTTAATACTAATTCATCCTCCATACCATCGGATATAAAATATATAAAATTAGGCTCATATAGATATATTAAAAAATCCAACTGTTCCTTTATTCTTTTAGCACATTCCTTTGACTCTACATTTTTATGTCCAGATATTAGGGCCAATTCCACATCGTTTCCAGTTTTCTTTAACTCCTCATAAAACTTTACTCCCCCAAGTATTGAATTTATGTCAGTATCCCCAGGATCGGATAGTCCCAATTTAATAGCTGCATTTATGCAATCATGCCGCCCCAATATGGGAGTTTTAATATTGGCCTTTCTTCCCACATCATCATCCATATCTACAGTAATTATAAGGTATTTTTCCTTTTGATTATGGTCCATTTCCCCATTTTTTAGGTATTTTTCATTTTTAATTTCTTCCTTTTTAATTGATAGGGTATCCTTATTAGTGCCCCCATTGTTGTTATATGTATTACCATTCTCATTATTGTACTCACTATTATAGCGATATTCAACATTATAATTATTATAATTATTATAATTATTATAATTATTATAAACATTATTAAAATAATTAAAACATATTTTGTATATCTCCATAATATCCCAAGTTTGTTTAAATTATTTTTATATTAATTTTATTATCTTTTTTATCATTTTTATTTTATTATTAATTTTATATTATTTTATTATTATTTTGTATTATTAAATATATCTTTAATTATTCTTTTATTGCCCTTTTACTGTTCCCTATTCATTAATGAATTTACATATAACATTATTAACATTACTATTATAAAGCCATAGTTAATTCCAATTTCACACATGGATAGAAGTATGGCGGCATATATGCCATATATTTTTTTATCTCCCTCATATATCAATTTACTTGAAAATCCCAATAAACTTGCAAAGATTAATCCAAATATCCCAAAATCCAAGTATATTGGCCCAAACATTGTAGATGTAAAATTATGGGAATAACCAAAGAGCAACTCCCCTATAAGACTTTCCCCCACAGGATTTAATGTTATTTTTCCAAGCATTTGCGAAGGATAATTGATTATTTTTTCCAATACTATAATATCAAAGTAGGCTCTATATGAGAGTATTTCAAAAATTCCAATACTCCATTTTTGCCCAGAGTATTGCAGTATAACCTTAGTCATAATGGCTAAAAACACAAGTAATCCTATGATAGAGGCAATTAACCATTTATATGATATTTTTTTAGACCTATACTTATATATCAAAAATGAAAAACACAGTATTAGAATTCCTGCTTTGTACCCTAATAAGAATATTAATATAAATGCCACAATAAAGTAAAAAATATTATTAATACCCCCATAAACAAGGGCCCCTGTGGAGATAAGCCTTAAAGGATCATCTGAAATATTCATTCTAACAGTATAGTTTGTTAATGGTATGGCATTATAAACAATTAATAACAGTATAAATGAAATAATACCTATTATAAATATAATATTATCCATATTTTTTGATAACTTAGAGAAAATTTTGGATATTGGTATTGGCTTGTTAAATATATAAATATTTTTATTAAACTCCCCAATACTTTTATTTTTACCTTTACATTTAGCAAATAAACTTGATATAAATATTACTCCCAAGGAATAGGTAACAGAGGGTAAAAGGGAATTTGTAAGAGTATATACTCCATGATATATTATTAAAAATAATAGGAGAGCATAAATAATGGGAATAATATTTTTTAATTGGAATTTCAAATTTAGATTTTTTAGATTTTTAAAGTATTTATGGAATATTACATCAATAAAAAAAGGTATGGAATAAAATAAAATAAATAGGAAAATAATAAAAAATATTTTTAAAAGGGAAAAATAATTAAATTTATAATAATAGGGAATAGCAAGAAGAAATATTGCAAAATGCCCCATTACTACAATAAACACTGGATGATCTAAAACATCCTTTAATTTAATGTCCCCTATTTTTTTATATTCTTTGATAAGTATCACCGAATAAAATATATAATATAAAATGTTTATTTTTTATATATTGTTTATATTATATCTAAGGAAAAATATATAAAAATATTTATTTATTTTTTATATTATGATTTACCATATTCTATTAAAAACTCTGCAATTTTATAATCTACATCAATGCCCAGGTGCTTAAACCCCTTTGTACCAGGTACTGCATTTGTCTCAATAACATAGTAGTGATCCTTTGATGGAAGTATATCTATGCCCATTATATCTCCCTTCATGGATTGAGCGCACTTTAATGCCAACTCCTTTAACTCCTCAGTTAGTTTTATTGGTTCAATAGCTCCCCCTAAGTATAAATTTGTAATGAAATTTTTACTAACCCGACTGTATCCTCCAACAACCTCTCCTCCTACTACAAGTACTCTAATATCCTTATAAATACCTTTTATACTGAAATCTATATATTCCTGGATTAGTGTTCCCTCCCATATTGCATTTTTGGTATATTTTTTTAATTCTTCATCAGAGATTATCTTTTTAACAGTGATCCCACATTTTGAAAAGGAATTTTTTAAGATCACAGGGTATTCTAAGTTTTCCCTTTCCATAAATCTCTTGGCATCTTCGTAATCCCTTACTATGGCTGTTTTTGGAGTATTTATTTTATTTTTGGATAATATTTTGATAGTTTTAAACTTATCAGAGGAATCATATACTGTTTTAAGATTATTGACAAAGGTATGGCCCTCACATTCTAAGGAATTCAACACCTGCCAGGAGTACATTGTTAATCTATCTAAGTAATTGCCAATACCACATCTTGGATGTATTATATCACTATTTAGGTGGAAATTCCTATCTACTATTAAATTACTATCTGATAGTAATAAAATTTCACATCTACTTCCTAAATTCTCTATGGCCCTCTTTAGGGCCTCTGTTGTTGAACTGCCCTCTGGACTTATAATTGTTATCATACTATGACCTAAGAAGGGTTTTATTATTATAGTTATTAATTCTATAAAATAATAAAAAGTTTATATTTATAGGATATATTTATTTATTATTAATAATAAAAAAAATAAAAAAAATAATAATTTATTTAATAGAATTTTACTATTACAATAAAAAAGGATAATTTAAGAAATAAACTTAATGTTATGCATTTAACATATTGGGGTGTATCTATGATAGGAGTTATAAATTATAAACCAATTGGAATAATCCATTCTCCATTTAAGGAGCCTAAGGGAACACCAATACAGCCTACTGCCGCAATTGGTGTTGATGGGACAGTTGAAGTATTTCAAGAGTATTTTGAGGGTTTAAAGGATATTGAAGGGTTTTCCCATATTATTTTGATATACCACTTTCATTTGGCCAAGAACTACAAATTAAAGGTAAAGCCATTTTTAGATGATCAGTTCCATGGGGTATTTGCAACCAGGGCGCCATCTCGTCCAAATCCAATAGGTCTATCAATTGTACGTCTTATAGGGGCTGAAAAAAATCTGCTACATATAAGGGATGTGGATGTTGTGGATGGAACGCCTCTGTTGGATATCAAACCATATGTCCCAGAATTCGATGGGAGAAAGAGGGAAAAAGTTGGATGGCTATCAAAAAATTTGAATAAACTTGATATGTTGAGAGATGATGGAAGATTTCAAGATATGGATGGGAAATTTATCTGAGAGGTGCAAGGCCATATATTATGTTAAGTTATTTATTTTATACTAATATTTTTTATTATTATACTTTTTATAATTGTTATTTTTTTATTGTACATTATAGGCAATAAAAAAAATAAAAAATAATAATTTATTAAATAAATTTTTTAAAGGTGAAATTAATGTATGAATGGAAATTAAATGAGATTGTAGATAATAATCTATGTGCCAGTTGTGGTACCTGTGCCATAGTGTGTCCAAACAATATAGTGGTTTTTGAAGATAGTCCTAAATTAAAAGAGGAATGTTTGAGAAAGGGACATGGCATGTGCTATGATATATGTCCAAGGGTTTCTTCAGGGGGCTATCAAATAAGAATTAGAGGGGATTTTAAAGAGAAAGAGAAGTACTACTATGGAAGGGGAGATGTTGAAGGTCAAGATGGAGGGGTGGTTTCAACATTTTTAAAGTATCTTTTGGAAAATAAAAAGATAGATGGGGCTATAGTTGTAGGGGATGAATGCTGGAAACCAGTATCTTTAGTAATCCAAAACCCAGAGGACATTGAAAAATCTGCAAAATCAAAATATGCCATTTCAACACTTGATGCCTTGAGGAAGGCTGGGGAGGTTGGGATTGAAAGGGTTGCAGTTGTAGGTCTTCCCTGTCAAATATCTGGTCTTAGGAAACTTCAATATTTTCCATACTTGGCTAAATATGATGGAGAACTTGGTAAAAATGGAAAGATGGTAAAATTACCAAAGATTCAGTATTTAATTGGGCTTTTCTGCAATAAGAAATTTGAGCAGAGAAGTATAGAAGAAATCCTTGAAAAAAATAATTTAAATATGGAGGATATTGAGAAGTTTGATATTAAAAAGGGAAAGTTTACAATAACAACCCACAACAATGAAAAACATAGTATTCCCTTGGAGAATATTGAATACTGTAAAGGATGTAATGTTTGTAGGGACTTTGATGCTCAGATGGCAGATGTATCTGTAGGATGTGCCGGAAGTCCAGAAAACTACTCCACAATAATAATGAGGACTAAAAAGGGAGAGGATATTAAAAATGCCATTGAATTAAAAGAGGAAGTAAATATAGAGTTTATAGAAAAAATGAGAAAGTTAAAAATGGACAGATTTAAAGGAGAAATAGAAAGGAGAAGGAATAATGGGGAAAAGATATCCTACTATTGGATTACAGATTATGGGGGAGTAGGTAAAAGAGCGGATAATACTTATTTTATAAGAATAAGGGCAAAACCAGGTGGTTGGTACTCTACAGAAGAAATCAACGAAATAATAAATACAAGTAAAAGGTACAATGGTAAAATAAAGATAACAAATAGAGGAGCATTTGAAATTCATTGTATAGATCCATTTTACGTAGAAGAATTAGTCTTAGAACTTAGCAAAAGGAACTTTATTACAGGTTCCGAAGGACCCCTTGTAAGGGCCACCCTTGCATGTCCTGGCGGCGGAAATTGTAGTAGTGGATTAATAGATACCAATGAGTTAGGTGTAATTATAGATGAAAGGTTCAAAGAGCATCCTGCCCCCTATAAATTTAAAATTGCAATAAGTGGCTGTCCAAATAAATGTGTAAGACCTCAGATTCATGATATTGGAATAGTGGGCGTTAAATACCCTGAGACAAATGAAAATTGCAATGGATGTGGAAGATGTGCCGATGTTTGTAAGGTTGAGGCCATAGATATTAGGGGGGAAACATCCTATACAAACTATAATTCATGTATAGGTTGTGGAAAGTGTATTAAGGCCTGTCCTAATGAGGGAAGGGATATAAAGGAAGGAGGATACATGGTATATGTTGGAGGAAAATCTGGAAGGGAAATAATAAATGGAATACCCTTAAGGTTAATGGATATTGAGGAGATAATTAATTTAATAGATAAGGTATTAAAGGTATATATTAAATATGCCCAAAAACCCCAAAGGGAGAGATTAGGGGCAGTTATGCATAGGATTGGCACTGGAAAATTCTTAGAGGAGGTTAAATTGTTAATGGATAGTGATGTATAATATCATTTATAATTTTAAATTTTTGTTTATCTTAGTTCCAAAATTATGGGTATTCAATAAAAAATAATTAAAAAAATAAATAATTAAATAAAATTTTAAAGGAATAATAAAATTAATAATAAAAATTGAGAGTAATAAAAAATAAAATAAAAAATAAAAATTAATAAAAATAGTATAGGGAACAAAATATTAATAAAAAGAATACTTTAAGTTATTATTGGCAATATAACTTTCATAGTACCATCCTTAAGGAGAGAATTTACCCTTTCACTCAGTGTTTGGGAGTATTAGGGAGAATAATAATGGGATTTTTAATTTTTATGTTTTTACTTCTTTTTAGGTATTTTAAAATTTTTTATTTATCTATTATTTTAATTATATAGTTTTAATGCCCTAATTAATTATAATTAAAAAAATAAAATAATTATAAAAAGTTAAGGACGTGTCAAACCTTTTGGGATGGAGAGTCCTTGAATAGTGTTTTCTTCTCTGATGCAATGGATAAGGATCTTTTTCTATTCTATTAATGCTGAGAATCCTGTTAGAAATGAATCTCTTTTGTAAGTTTTTTTCTGTATTATGATAAACTGAGGTGGTGTTTATGTTAAATGTACAGATCTCTAAATAGGAACAAAAGTTATTAATAATATTATATCCATATAAAACCCATGTATAAAATTAGATAATTATAAATTTATAAATGGTGATAAGTTATGGATTCGAAGGATTTAGAAATTTATGGATTTACTTCGTGGGTAAAACTCTCTAAATTAAAAGAAAATGAAGGGAAAGATATCCCTGAAAAGTCAGGAGTTTATGTATTTAGATTAGATAGGAAATTTGGTAGGCTTGTTGGTGAGTCTGATATACTTTATATAGGGATTATAGGGACCTACGATAATCTTAGAAAAAGAATATATAAAGACTATATTCTAGGAGAAAATATTAGAAAAGATTATAAAACCATACAAAGAATACATACTTATTTAGATTTAGGATATTTGGATAAAGTTGAAGTTAGTTGGATAGAGTTAAAAGATTTGAAAAAATTAATAAATGAATTAGAAGATTTGAAAAAATCAGTAAAGGAAATAAGAGAAAATTTAATGAAAAAATTAAAAAACTCTGAAAATTTAATAGTAAAATTGTTAGACGATTTAGAGAAATCATTAGAATTAATAGAGGATGTAAGGGAGAAAGAAATCTACGACGAAGATTATGAAAAAGAACTTGGAAATAACTACAAAGAAAAGCTTTTAGAAAAATACGAAAAAGATCACCACGAATTACCACCTTGGAACAGAAAATTAATATAACCACTAAAAGGCAAATCTGGAGCCATTAAACAGAAAAAAGTATATTAAGATATAATAAAATAGAGAACTACTCTCCAATATTCTTACTTTACTATTTTTATACGCTTATTATTCCCATCTAAAAAGCAAATTCTAATAAAAATTTTTAATTTTAAATTTTTTATAAATTATCTCAAATAAAAAAAATAAAAAATACACTATATTTACTACGAAATATAGTAAAAAAAATTTTCTCCTTATCCACCATGGAATAAGGATTAGAAAAAAATAATAATTTATTGCAATAAATTTTTTATTACAATAATATATACTTGCTTATGAAAATTAAATTTTAAAATTAGTTTCTTAATTCAATTTCAATTTGGACTGCTTCAGGGACTCTTATTTTCATAATATGTTTCATGGCCCTTTCATCTGCCTCAATATCTATTAATCTTTTGTGTATTCTCATTGTCCATCTATCAAAGGAGGATGAACCTTCCCCATCTGTTGATTTTCTTGTTGTAATCCTTAATTTTTTTGTAGGTAGGGGAATGGGCCCTGCCATATCCACTCCTGTTTTTTCAGCAATTGCTTTTATTTGATTACATACATCACTCAATTCTTCATGATCTGTACTACTTAATTTTATCCTGGCCTTTTGCATAATCTATCTCTCCATTATTTAATTTTTTAATAAAAAAATTTTAATTAATATATGTTATTATTTTAAAAATTTAAAAATAAAAAATAAAATTTATTTAAGATTTATTTATTTTTAAATATTACCTATTTTATTTGTTTTTTGCTTTAACATTAATACACATACCTGCTGCAACAGTCATACCCATATCTCTAATTGCAAATCTTCCAAGTTGTGGTATTTCCCTTACATTTTCAATTACCATTGGCTTTGTTGGTACAAGTTTAACAATTGCAGCATCCCCTGTTTTTAAGAAGTCTGGATTTTCTTCCTTAACTTCTCCTGTAGCAGGGTTCAATTTCTTAAGAAGTTCTGTAAAGGTACATGCTATCTGAGCAGTGTGTGCGTGGAATACTGGGGTGTATCCTGCAGTAATTACTGATGGGTGCTGTAAAACTACAATCTGTGCTGTAAATTCAGAAGCCACTGTTGGTGGGTTGGTAGGGTGCCCTAAAACATCTCCTCTTTTAATATCTTTTTTACCTACACCCCTTACGTTGAAACCTACGTTATCTCCAGGTTCTGCCTTTGGAAGTTGCTCGTGGTGGGCTTCAATAGATTTAACTTCTCCTGAAACTCCTGCTGGTTCAAATACTACCTTATCTCCTGGTTTCATAACTCCTGTTTCTACTCTTCCCACTGGAACAGTGCCTACACCAGTAATGGTATATACATCCTGAATTGGAAGTCTCAATGGAAGGTCCACTGGTTTTTCAGGTGGATTAAATGTGTCTATAACCTCAACTAAGGTAGGTCCTTTATACCATGGTGTTTTGCCTGATTTTTTAACAACGTTATCTCCATGGTAGGAGGCCACAGGTACAAAGTGAATGTTTGCTGGGTTGTATCCCAATATTTTTAATAGTTGGTTTGAAAGCATGTCCTTCATGGCCTTGTAATCCTCTTCACTGTAATCAACAGTATCCATCTTGTTTATTGCAACAGCCAACTGACTTACACCAAGGGTTCTAATTAAGAATATGTGCTCCCTTGTTTGTGGTTGTAATCCTGTTTTGGAATCATTTACATCAACTACCAATACTGCAGCATCAGCCTGGGAAGCCCCTGTAATCATGTTTTTAATAAAGTCCCTGTGTCCTGGACAGTCTACGATGGTTACATCATATTTTTTACTGTCGAATTTTTTATGGGCTATGTCTATTGTAACTCCTCTTTCTCTTTCCTCTTTCAAACCATCCATAACATATGCAAACTCAAATCCTGATTTACCCTTTTCAGCAGCCTCTCTTTTTAATTTTTCCAACAACTGTGGGTCAATAGCACCACTGTCCAATAATAATCTACCAACTGTTGTAGATTTACCAGCATCTACGTGTCCTATAAATGCAACGTTTAGTACAGGTTTTTCTTTTGCCATGCTTTTACCTCCTTAATAAGGTTTTATTTTTTATATTTAATTAATTATTAATTAATTTTTTTATATTTTTATTATTTTATAATTATTTTTAATTTAATTATTTTTATATTCTTTATATTTATTTTTTTAATTAATTTTATTTTATTATTTTTATTTTATTATTTTCATTATGTGAGCCTATAATCTTATAAAAATATTTATTATATAAATTGCAATAATTAATATTATAAAGGGATATATATATTTTGTGGTATTCCACAATATATTTAATCTGTTTTTAATCCCTTTCTTTCCCTTATCTCTTTTATAATTTTTGATTGTAATTCGTTAGGTACCTTTTCAAATCCTGCAAACTCTATACTCCACAAACATCTACCCTGGGTAGCACCCCTAATTGCACCAGCAAATCCAAACATTTCTGAAACAGGTGCCTTTGACTTAATCAAGGTCATATCCCCTTCCTGCTCCATATCCAATATCTGGCCCCTTCTGTTGCTAAGTTCCTTCATTGCATCTCCCATGTAGTCCTGAGGGGTGTTAATATATACATTTTGAATAGGCTCCAACAGCACAGGTTTTGCCTGGGTTATGGCATCCCTTATACCAAATCTTACAGCAGGTATTAACTGAGATGGACCCCTGTGGATGGCATCTTCGTGGAATACTGCATCCATTAATTTAACCTTTATTCCTTGGCACTTTTCAGCTGCCAATGGCCCGTTTCTAACAGCCTCCTTGAATCCCTCTATTATTAACTCCCTAGCCTCATCTAATTGGACAATACCCCTAGTCATGTTAATAAGCATATTCCCTCCATATATTGACATTATCCTTTTAGATTCTTCCTTATCCATTCCTGCCTCAATCAATACCTTTTCCACATCAGGTGATGTTTTCTTTCTGAAGTCCTCATCTTTAATCTTTCCCTCTTTATATGCTTGGAATACTCCCTCTTCCAATGGTTCAACTACAAAATATAACTTATTGTGTTTATTGGGGGATTTACCCTCCACTTCAGGTGATTTTCCAGTTACAGCCTCCCTATATACTACAATGGGCTCTCCAACTTCAACTTCAATACCTGCATCCCTTCCTATTTTTGTATTTGTTATAACCTCTATGTGAAGTTCTCCCATACCGCTAATTAAATGTTCCCCAGTTTCTTCATTAATCTCTACTCTAACGGTGTTGTCCTCTTTGGCTATCTGTCTAAGTACCTCAATTAATTTTGGAAGGTCCTTGGTATTTTTAGCCTCAATGGCCACAGTAATTACTGGCTCACTTACGTGGGTAATTGATTCAAATGGAGGTTCAAGAATATTATTTGGACTACTTATGGTTTCCCCTGCACTGGCCTCTTTCAACCCAGTTATTGCACAAATATTTCCTGCTGAAACACTTGAAACCTGTACTCTTTCAGCACCCATGAATATGGCTACCTGCTGGGCTCTTGCCTTTTGCTTTAATCCCACCAAGTATAATTCATCTCCCTGTTTCATTCTACCACTGAATAACCTACATGCAGATATTGCACCAGCATGCTTATCCATTATAATTTTTGTTATTACTCCAGCCAATGGACCATTGGGATCACAATTAACCATGGCATTACCAACTTCTGATTCCAAATCTCCCTTCCAAATGTTAGGAATTCTATACTTCTGGGCCACTGTTGGATTAGGCAAGTGTTTAATTACAATATCCAAAAGCACCTCATGAAGGGGAGCCTTTTGAGCAAGTTCCTTTTGGTTCTCCTTTTCACAATAATCTATAATATCCTTAAAGGATATTCCAGTTTTTTTCATAAATGGTACTGAAATAGCCCAGTTATGGTATGCTGAACCAAATGCAACACTTCCATCCATAACATTTACTATCCATTCCTTTTTAAATTCCTCAGGTGCCATCTTTTGAATTAATTTATTAATATCATTTATAATCTTTGTAAATCTATTCATTAACTCCTCAGGGGTTAATTTCAATTCATTTAATAATCTATCTACCTTGTTGATAAATAGAACAGGTTTTACCTTTTCTTTAAGGGCCTGCCTTAAAACAGTCTCAGTCTGAGGCATAATTCCCTCAACAGCACATACAACAACAACTGCCCCATCTATGGCTCTCATGGCCCTTGTAACGTCCCCTCCAAAATCAACGTGTCCAGGGGTATCAATTAGGTTAATTAAATATTCATCACCATTAAACTCGTGTACCATTGAAACATTAGCAGCATAAATGGTAATACCCCTTTCAGCCTCCTCCTCATCAAAATCTAAGGCCAACTGATCTCCAGCAAGATCCTTGGAAATCATACCGGCTCCTGCCAATAGATTGTCAGATAATGTAGTTTTACCATGGTCTATGTGGGCACATATTCCAATATTTCTAATTCTATCATGCATTTCCATTAAACTTTTAACTTTTTCAACCATCTTTGCTCTTCTTCCCATAATTTCCTCCTCAAAATAATAATTATTTTAAATTTATTTATATATTATAGTTTTTAGGTATATTTATTTAAATTTTTATATATTATATTATATTTTATGAATTATTTATTGTAAAGTATGCTATATTATATGGATTTCATAAATAATATAAATAATTTTAATCATCCTATAAATACCTTAATGTATTTAATCTTTACATTTAATTAATATTTAACAATTTAATAATAATTAATATAATAATAAAAATTAAATAAAAATTTAAATTAAAATTATATACCTTAAATTAATTAAATTATTTATCTTGCAGATTGTGCAACCCTTTCCTTTTCTTCTTTTTTTCTTACAGCATAACTTCTCTGTACATCTCCCTTTGAGGCAAAGATTATTTCATCGGCTAAGCACTGAGCAAAGGTTTTTTTATTTTTGTGGGTAGATTGTAATGATCCAAGGGCTATATTTCTTAATGCAGTATCCAATCTTCTTGATGGAGAGACATCCACTGATTGTAGAAATGCTATTCCCCCATAGGATATTCTTGTGGTTTCTTCCCTAGGTCCTGAATTTTCCAATGCATCAATTAACACTTGGACAGGGTTCATTTTGGTTCTTTTTTCAATAATATCAAATGCCTCTTCAATGGTTTCTAAGGCCATTTGCTTTTTACCTGTGTTATGTTCATTTCTCATTAAATTATTAACCAATCTTTCCACTATATTCATTTTGGCCTTATCAAACATCTTTTTAGAATTTCTTCCAGCACTATGGGGTACAATTATTGGGGCTATGTTTATATAACTTCTTAAACTTGGGTCATTAACTACAACTTCTGTAGTATCCCATTTATTAAATAATTTAATTTCCAATATATCACCTTTATTAACTTTTATATTAATTTTTTATTTTTTTATTTTTTTAAATTATTTTTTAATTTTTATTAATTATCTCTTTACCTTTTCCTGTCTTCCTCTAACAAGTTCCTTTAATGAGTTTTTACCTACCATAATTACCTTATATCTAACTCCTGGAATATCCCCCTTTGCCTGTCCCTTTGGACCTCCAATACCCTCAATAACTACCTCATCATGCTCATCTATGAAGTTTATAGCATGGTTTCCAGGTGCAAATGCTGTAACTACCCTACCGTTTTTAATCAACTGTACTTTAACACACTTTCTAATAGCAGAGTTCGGCTGCTTTGCCTCTAATCCTACTTTCTCAATTACAATGCCCCTTGCCATTGGAGCCCCTTCAAGAGGGTCTGATTTTTCCTTTAACTTTAAAACCCTGTTTATGTATTTGTACTGATGCCATCTACTTTCTTTTCTCTTTAATACCAATTTTCTCCCGGCGAATTCTCCCTTTGGAGATTTACTTCCAGACATTAACATCACCTTTATTATTATTTTATTATTATTTTATTAATATTAATTATTATAAATTTATAAATTTTTTATTTATTTTTAATTAAATTATTTAATTATTTTAATATTTTTTTTATTAATTTTTTATTTATTATCCTTTTCATTTTCAGATAGGTTATTCAATGATTCCCCTTTTAAGGCCTCATCCCTGTTATTTTTATCCTCTGTTTTCGTATTATCCTCAGATGTTGGTTTTTTAACTGGGCTTTTATCAAATCTTCTGGGCTTTCCACTATATCTTTCACCTGGTCCTCTTCTCGGCTCTGAGATTACCTTAATATTTTTAGCATCTGAAAGTCTGCACAATATATTCACAGCCCTATCTATGTTTTTACCATTATTACCAATAATTGTCCTTCTAAGTTTTGGATGTACTCTAACATATACCACAAGTTTATCGTTGAATTTCTTTAACCATACATCCTCCAACTTCAAGGGTTCAAAAATATTTCTTACAAATTTTTTTATATCACTGGAGTACTCTATAATATCTATTTTTTTATTAAATTTTTCCATGGCGGTTTTTACGTTTTCTCCACCTTTCCCGATTGCTGCACCAATATCCCCTTCCTTGACAATAAAGATAATTCTTTCATCGTCAGAAATACAATCCAATACACCAGCCTCTGTTATTTTTTCAAAGAGGCTAATCTTCATCATATCATCCCTGTTTATCTTAACCTTCATTAAATACCACCTATTGTCCTTCTTTGTTTATAATATTCAAGATATTTGAGTTTCCAGGTTCAACAATCAATAGTGCAGAAACAGGGAAAGGTTTTCCACAAATGGCTCCTAACTCCAATGATGTTGGGTTATGGATATAAATTGGTATATTTGATAATTTTGCATAGTGTTTTATATCATTCATTGTATCCTTTGTACAATTTGCTGCTAATATTACCAATATACCTTCTCCATGTTTTACGGATTTTATGGTCTCTTTTGTACCTAATATTACATTTCCAGTATCTACTGCAACTCTTATAGCTCTATTAATATCCATATTATACCTCCTTCTCATTTTTTACTCCAGAGGCTTCCTGATCATGTTATTCAGTGAAGTCCCCGTGTTTAGATATTTATTAACTTAGTTATAACCATAGCAGATAGTTGTAAGTTATTTTTATACTTTTTGTATATCTATGTATTTAAATATTAAAAAATATATTATGTAGTTATAGTAATAGTTATAATAATAGTTAAAATAATTAAAAATATAATTAAAAATAAATTTTTAAAAATAATATTTAAAAAAATACTTAAAATTGAATTAAATAATTAAATATTATAATATAATTAAAAATAAATATTTTAATAAATATATGTTCTAACTATACTATATAAAAATATTGCTCATTAGAATAAATTTAAGATAATATATATAAAGTTATTCATCCTCTCCATTATACTCACTTTCATATTCCTTATTTATTATAGATTCACTTCCCTCCTCATAGGATCTATCAATATACACATCAATACATCCAGTTCCAATGGATAGGGGCTTTCCAACGATTATATTTTCTATAACTCCATTTAATTTATCCACATACCCTCTTTGGGAGGCAGCATATAAGTGCTTTACTGTTTCTTCAAATGCTGCCCTTGCAAGAACTGAGGCCTTTTCTCCACTTATACCATGCCTACCTATTGGTTTTACTGAACCATCAACAGTCATAATATCTGCAACAATCATTAAATGCCTAATATCAACAGTTAATCCCTGCTGGTTAAGAGTATTACTGATTTCATTTATAATGGCATTTCTTGCAGCCTCTATTCCCAGTACTTCCTGAATCTCCAAAATATTGTTTGTAGTGG
This sequence comes from Methanothermococcus sp. SCGC AD-155-M21, assembly GCA_019561565.1. GTDB lineage: Archaea > AGJL01 > Methanococci > Methanococcales > Methanococcaceae > Methanofervidicoccus. Next base: position 17,888 of record JAHEPY010000002.1, on the reverse strand, counting down.
TTTTTGTAATATCCACCCCTTCAATTTCAAATGCCTCCTTTAAATTGGAGCCCTCACTGTATAGTATATACTCTCCTGAGGTATCATCCTTTTTTATAATTACCCTTGGGATATTAGGTACTCCCTTTAAATGTATTGATTTAACCTTTGGAATTCTTTTACTTAATGCCTTTAATGAAGGAGTTTTAATTATTAAACGGAGAATATTCCCATCTGTCTCTATTTTTAATTTCATTTTCTTTTTTATGGCATTCACTACGTCATCCACAGTGATATCCCTTTTTGCCATTTTCTTAGGATCTAAAATTACATTTATGTGATTATCAACCAAATCAATGGATATATCTTCAGCAACATCCTCAACAGTAATACTTTCAATGTTTCGGGCTACCTCTTCAGCCATTTCTCTATCAAATTTATACTCCTCTGTTAAATAGACTGTCATAGTTGGAGTTGAAGGCTCCTTCCTGGCATCCACAATTTCAATCATTCTTGGAAGCCCCAATGTAACGTTAAGTTCAGCAACCCCTGCATAGTGAAAGGTTCTCATGGTCATCTGAGTTCCTGGCTCTCCAATGGATTGGGCTGCAACAACACCAACAGCCTCATTAGGCTCTATTAAGGTTTTTTCATAGGATTCAACTGTTTTAGATATTATTTCATCCACCATAGGCTCCTCGGTAATATTCTCTTTAATTAATTTATTCAATAATTCCTTTCTTAGGGACAGAGGTAATGTTGTTTTTTCCAATTTTTTTTCCAAATCCATCTCTTTCACCAATATTTTAATATCATAAAAAATAAAGTTAATTAAAATATTTAAAATATTTATTTATTACTATACTAAATTTTATTTTACTATATTCCTCTTTTAATATTTTTTAATAAATATTTTTTAATATTTTTATTCTTTATCCTTATATTTAACCCCTATTTAATTATATATTATAATTTTTTATTATTAATTATATCTTATTTAAATGTATTATCCCATATATACTAACCATCCTTATACATTAACTGTCTCATTATTTTTCCAACAGGGCCCCCCATTTTAAGCATTTTACCCCTCTTTAAATTTTGGAATGCATTTTTAGTGGAGGCATAGTACCTTAAAAGTTCCTTTATTTCCTCCTGCTTTACTCCTGCCCCCCTGGATATTCTTTTCATCCTGGATGATTTAATTACCTCAGGATTTTCCTTTTCTTTAATGGTCATGGAATCCATTATTATTTTATATTTTTTTAACTTCTGCTCTGTAAGATTTGCAGCATCCTTAGATATGGCGCCACCAAATCCAGGTATCATACTCATTATTTGCTTCATAGGTCCCATCTTGGATATAGCCTCCAATTGAGAATATAATTCATTAAGGGTAAATTTTCCCTTTAGTATGGCATCAATGCTTTCCTCTGTGTCCTCATCTATAATATCCTCTGTTTTTTCCAGAAGGGAGTCTAAATCCCCCATACCAAGAAGCCTTGAAATAAACTTTTTTGGATCAAAGGGCTCCAAACTATCTACATTTTCCCCTGTCCCAATGAATTTTATAGGGGCATTTATTTCAGATACTGCACTAAGGGCTCCACCTCCCTTTGCAGAACCATCCAATTTAGTAACCAATATACTTCCAATATCTCCTACAGCATCTTTAAAGGCCTTAGCCTGATTTTTAGCCTGTTGTCCCAATGTACCATCAATTACAAGTATAATTTCATCAGGTTTAACAGTTTCCTTCATCTCCTTCATTTCATCCAGTAATCCCTTCTCTTCCTTATGTCTTCCAGCAGTATCTACTATTATAACATCCATTTTTTTAAAGTGGTTTATTCCATCCTTGGCAATCTCCACTGGAGTCTTTGTTTTTGATTCATCTCCATAGAGAGGTACATGTATTTTTTCAGCAAGTTGTTTTAATTGTTTATAGGCTGCAGGCCTATATACATCTGCGGCTATTAAACCTGGCTTTAATCCCTTTTTTTGTACGTATCTTGCAAGTTTTGCAGAACTGGTTGTTTTACCACTACCCTGAATACCTACAAGTAAAATAACAGTTTGTTTTTTTGGATCCAATTTCAATTTTTGTTCATTTTCTCCGAGTAATTTTATTAATTCCTCATAGACTATTTTTATAATATGTTCCTTTTTTGAGAGCCCCTTAGGTACATCTTCATAAATTGCCCTCTTTTCAATCTCTTTACTCATTTTAAGTACTAACTTTACATTTACATCGGCCTGTATTAATGCCTTTTGAATATCCTTAATTACCTCCTTTACAAGTTTTTTATCTACAAAAGTAGCGTTTTTTAATTTATTTAATGCAGTTGTTATATTCTTTCCCAATTTATCAAGCATAATACCACACCTATAATATTATAAAAATTAAAGGTTATTCTCCCCATCTTCTAAATAATTCATTTTCCAAGCCCAAACTATCCAATACCCTTCCAACTATAAAATCAATAATATCCTCTATGGTTTTAGGTTTTCCATAGAACCCTGGAATTGGAGGCATGATTATAACACCTAATTTTGATAATTTAAGCATATTTTCAAGATGTATGGCATTTAAAGGCATCTCTCTTGGCATAATTATTAATTTTCTCCTTTCCTTTAGGGCTATATCACATACCCGGCATATTAAATTATTGCTATATCCATTGGCTATGGAGGACAGGGTCTTCATGGAGCATGGGATTACCACAGCAGCATCAAATATATGGGAGCCTGATGCCAATGGAGAAAAAAAATCCTCATTTTCATAATACTTATTGGATAATTCTATAAATTCCTCAATATCTGTATTTAATTCATGTTTTATTATTTTTTTACTTGAATTGGAAATTATTAAGTGTGTTTCCACATTTTTTTCCTTTAATACCTCAAGTAGCCTTTTGGCATAACAAACTCCACTTGCACCACTTATACATACTACTATTTTTTTCATAATCTCCCTTTTATTATAATAAAAAATAAAATTATATAAACTTAATCTTTTTATTAAATTTTAAAATTTATAATATTTTCTATGTGTTTTATTTTTTTGGATTATTTTATCTTGGAGTAGGGTCTTGGTTTTATTTTTAAGATTTTTTTAATTTGTTAAATATTAAAATAAGATAGGATTTTTGATCTCATATCGATTGTGGATTATGATTATTTTATATATTTAGATTTAATAATTTATTGAGATTTAGATTAATTAGGTAAGTTTATTTGGGTTTATTGTGTTTTCCTTATAATTTTTCTTTATTTATTTTATTTAATTAATTTTAGGGTTGTGTGGATTAAAATAAGGAGGATTATCAAGTCGCAGGTCTTTATATAGAAGTGCCCTTATTATAGATTCGAGATAGAAAGGTTTATATAGGAGAAGATACAACCTTCTTTATAGTAAAATAAAGAAAATTATTAACTGTTAAAATCAGACCATTTACGAGCGAAGCGTGTTGGTTATTGTTAGGTTTATCTCAGTCTGGGTAGTTAAAATCAGACCATTTACGAGCGAAGCGAGTAAATCGTAAAAATTCCGAAGGAATTTTGAGATTGTGGGATGGAAACTCATAAATACTTTCTATTTCATTTCTATATTTTTCTAGTTAAAATCAGACCATTGTGGGATGGAAACAAAAATAGCCGTAATTCAACGAATATAGGGCATGCAGTTAAAATCAGACCATTGTGGGATGGAAACAATGCTTCTGGGGTACTTGTGTATAATCTTATATGGTATGTTAAAATCAGACCATTGTGGGATGGAAACTCAAATTTGTGTTTAATAGGATTACTTATTAATTTCCAGTTAAAATCAGACCATTGTGGGATGGAAACTTGTATAGTATCTGTACAGTTGATGCTGGTATGATTACAGTTAAAATCAGACCATTGTGGGATGGAAACTAATTAAAAGAATATGTATATTACTAGTACGCATGGGTTTTGTTAAAATCAGACCATTGTGGGATGGAAACATCATTTTTATGTATATCCCTTTATCAGTCTTAGTGTTAAAGTTAAAATCAGACCATTGTGGGATGGAAACTTGTATCACCTTTAAAATATCTTTTCCAAGCAAATACGAGTTAAAATCAGACCATTGTGGGATGGAAACGAAGTTAGAGATGGAAATATAACTTTATTAAGTAGAAGGTTAAAATCAGACCATTGTGGGATGGAAACAATCTTCTATTATTTGTTTTATTTCATTTTCATTTAATTGTTAAAATCAGACCATTGTGGGATGGAAACTTAGTTCTATTAATTCTTTTACAGACAACTTGTCGATTTGTTAAAATCAGACCATTGTGGGATGGAAACCTATTTCTGTATAATCATATTCTTATATATAATCTTGTTAAAATCAGACCATTGTGGGATGGAAACAGATGATAAAGACATATGAGCATATGAAAAAAAATAGTTAAAATCAGACCATTGTGGGATGGAAACAAATTCCTGAATTGTTCATTGTGTGTTCCATTAAACATCGTTAAAATCAGACCATTGTGGGATGGAAACAAAAATGCAGGGTATGTTTTAGTTTCTTCTTATGTAAAGTTAAAATCAGACCATTGTGGGATGGAAACTTTTTATATGGGTATATTCATACGGTTAAAATCAGACCATTGTGGGATGGAAACATTAGAATTATTAAAATTAAAGTATAACCTTAAAGGTAGTTAAAATCAGACCATTGTGGGATGGAAACTTATAGGTATTGGCATCTGTATAAATCACGTAATCAGTTAAAATCAGACCATTGTGGGATGGAAACTTCCATGAATTCAGGGAATTGGGATGCAAGAGGATACAGTGCATGTTAAAATCAGACCATTGTGGGATGGAAACTTGAATATATCAAAAGCAAGGATATTGGAAAATTAATGTTAAAATCAGACCATTGTGGGATGGAAACCATTTACATCTGGTTTTTTCTAATGATGAGGGAGGATGTTAAAATCAGACCATTGTGGGATGGAAACCAGGTATTATCTCAAGGATTTTATCATCTAATATATCGTTAAAATCAGACCATTGTGGGATGGAAACATTTATAGTCATATAAATTAATATTATACTTATCTATTGTTAAAATCAGACCATTGTGGGATGGAAACTTGACTAAGTTCTCTCCTAAAAATTCTCCCCTCATGAAGTTAAAATCAGACCATTGTGGGATGGAAACGAGGAATATTCATAAATCTGCACATTTGGGGCAGTGAGTTAAAATCAGACCATTGTGGGATGGAAACCTGGATTATCATATAAATTAAAAGTTAAAATAAATACGTTAAAATCAGACCATTGTGGGATGGAAACAACTCGTAATAAGTTAGGTTCATAGATTTTATAATTTGTTAAAATCAGACCATTGTGGGATGGAAACTACGTCGAATTTGGAAACTATGGATAATATCATTGCTACATGTTAAAATCAGACCATTGTGGGATGGAAACTGAATTCTGTGCTGTCAGATTGTTCTTGAGTGTATGGGTTAAAATCAGACCATTGTGGGATGGAAACAGACTATAACTGGAGATGGGTTTTGAATCAAAAGGACCTGGCAGGAACCCCGTTAAAATCAGACCATTGTGGGATGGAAACCAGGAAAGAGGGAAAATGCATGAGTGAGGGTATTAAGTTAAAATCAGACCATTGTGGGATGGAAACATTTAACTTTTATCCTTTTTATGTGATCATACTCTGTTAAAATCAGACCATTGTGGGATGGAAACCTATTAATTGCTGAAGTTGAGGAGTTTGGAGAAACTTGTTAAAATCAGACCATTGTGGGATGGAAACAAAACCAGGTTTTTATATGGGTCCTGGACATTAATGGGTTAAAATCAGACCATTGTGGGATGGAAACAGACTATAACTGGAGATGGGCCTAAAAATCTAACAGTGTTAAAATCAGACCATTGTGGGATGGAAACGATTTATTAGTTTCTTGATTTAAATCATATCCGGGAGGTTAAAATCAGACCATTGTGGGATGGAAACCTATACTACTTATTAAAAATTCTATATATTCATTACTATGTTAAAATCAGACCATTTACGAGCGTAGCGAGTAAATCGTAAAAATTCCGAAGGAATTTTGAGATTGTGGGATGGAAACCTTTTAAAATTCTTTCCATAACCGCTCGTATTGGTTTGTTAAAATCAGACCATTGTGGGATGGAAACAAATTAAATATTTGATTTTTATATTTAAAAGATTTATTATATGTTAAAATCAGACCATAGTGGGATGGAAACTTTAATATACTTGTATATGCATCATCATAATCAAAATAGTTAAAATCAGACCATTGTGGGATGGAAACTTTTATATCTTCTCTAAATCCATTACTAATCCTTTAAGTTAAAATCAGACCATAGTGGGATGGAAACTAATTATGCAATAAATCAAAATCAATAGAAAATCCAATATGTTAAAATCAGACCATAGTGGGATGGAAACTTAAAATTCTTATGGCAATATGATGTTTCAATATATAGTTAAAATCAGACCATAGTGGGATGGAAACGCAAAATGTGATTGTCCTAAACTCAATGCATTTATACAGTTAAAATCAGACCATAGTGGGATGGAAACTTGCAGGTATTAACGGAATACCAGTTTCTATTGCTCTAGTTAAAATCAGACCATTTACGAGCGAAGCGAGTAAATCGTAAAAATTCCGAAGGAATTTTGAGATAGTGGGATGGAAACCCATTATTTTTTGTTTATAAATTATTTAATAAAAAAAATAAAATAATTAAAAAAATAAAAAATAATAATAATTTTTAATAAATTTAAATATATGAATATAAAAAACTAAATTAAAATTCTAAAATTAAATTTTATTATAATTTTTAATTTTTTTAATATTAATTCATCTCAATAAAAGAATATATCCTCATATAATAAAAATAAGAAAATTCTAACTATTAATAATATCATAATCAACATTATTTCTATCCAACAGATTATTAATGTAATTTAAAGTATCATCGTACTTTAATTCTTTATTTTTTAAATTATTCCATATTAATTTATAAATGGGAGCATTAGTTTTATTTTTTATTAAAAATATCTTAGAACCCTTGGTTATTAAGGGATTTTTAATTATGTTATGATTATGGAAATCATCCTCAACTATTCCTATTATTTTAATATTAAATCTCCATAACATATTGCCATAAATTATGGTTGTATCACTGCCTATTGTGATTATACTGGATATATTTTTATTATTTAACTCCTTTAAAATATCTCTTTTTGTATCCCATAAAATAAGAACACTCCCCCTTTCAGATAGTTTAATGGAGGGTTTATTTTCCATATTTTTTATGCCCCCTATGTTGTATGGAATATTGGGAATATTTCTCCTTAAAATACCTGTTTTTATAATGGCATTTTTTAAATCTATAGGACCTAAGCGTTCCATACCCTCTTTTTTTATTTCTCCATTAATTACATCAATCAACCTATTATCTTTAGATATTAGTATAATTGGATTTTTTATTGCATAACCTATTATTATGCCATTTACCATAATATTTTCCCCAGCATCAACAGTACTTATTTTTCTAAATACCTTGCCATCCTCCTCCCATAGGGTTAAACCATTACTTATGCATTCCTCACTATTTAAATTCAATTTATTTGATAGGTATTCTATTAATTTATTTAAATATTTTTCACTGCCCTCCTCCATTTTTTCTTTATTCCATATTATTATAGATCCATCAACTTCCCCTGGCCTCTCTATCTGGATTATGGGTTTATCTATGTTTGCCCTTTCTATAACAATCCTTCCAAAGGTATGCCCAGTTTCTTTGGATTTGCCATAGTTTATTAAGAGTAATATATCATTATCCTTTAATTTCTTTAAACATTGAGAGGGATAAAGTTTTTCAGATATATCTATGATCCTTTCTAAATTTCTATCTATTACGGCAGTTCTTCCAATATTACCCCCAATCTTGGCATTTATGTTTATTTTTAGGCCATATTCCTTTGAGAATTCCCTTAATATTTTTAAAATTTTTTCAGCATATCCATTATCCACTATTTCAGGCCCATGAACAACAACTCCAATATTCATAAAATCCCCTATAATTTAATATTATAAAAAAAATTAAAAAAATTTAATAGAATAAATAAAATTAACTTAAGATCTATAAATAAATAACTAAAAATATAGGACAATAATAAAATAAAAGGATATAATACAGACAATAAATAGAATATAAAGAGAATACTGCCAAGTTTATATATATTGCCTTAACCAAGATAATAAAGAGAATAAAACATCAATAAAAAGATGCTTTAAATCCCTACCGTATCAATATGAACTTCCATAAGATATCCTGTAAAAGGGTTTTATCCTTTTTCCAGTGCTTGGGAGCATAAGGAATTAATAATGGGACTTTTACTTTTTATGTTTTTACTAATTTATAGGTATTTTAATTTATTTTTATGTTTTTATTCCTTTATTATTCAAAATCTTATTTTTTATAATTTTATTTTTATATCTATTTTTAATTATTATTTTATTTTTTATAATTTTTTTTTAAGTCATTATTTAAGGCCAATTAATTACCTTTGGAATTTCTGGTAGTTTCTTAATTTTTTTCTTTATCATCTCTGGCCAATCATCGTAATTAAATCCATACTGGGCCAAGAATCCCACTACCCATCTACTAATACCATAACCAGTGCAACCACTCCAAACCTTTCTCCCCCTATAGTCCTTTATGCCAAAACCTTCAACAAAATGGGTTCCATGGACATTTGCAGAGGTTACTGCAACTCCTTTTCTTTCATCCTTTATGTGAGGTAGCCATAATCTCATTTCGTACTTAGGTACCTCTGGGAACTCTATGTTTCTATCTTCCTTTTTTCTACCTTCCAAATAAAAGGGATCATCTCCAACCTCAGTCCAATATTCTAAATCAAGTTTTTCAGCAAGTTTTTCTGCATATTTTAAGGTATCATCCCTAACCCTTTCAACAAACTCTGGACTTCCCATTTCTACGCACTCTATCCTTAAAAATTCATTAACCCTATCAAGCCCCTTTGCTCCTCCTCCTTCCCATCTATAGGTCCAACCACTTTTATCCACAAATTTTATAGGTTTATCTACATCAATCAACTGATGATCAAAGAATTGATAGAATGGCTCACACTGGGCAGGAGCCAATACATATCCTGGATCCCTCAATAGGCCCCTTAATTTTTCAATGGGTATTTCCTTCTTTATCATCATTTCATTTACAAATTCCTCAAACATTAGAGGATCCCTTTTTGGAGGACATACATAATACATGCCCTCAGGAAGTCCCTCCAAATATCTCATTTTATACATAACCTCCAGAGGTATCAACTTAGGGAATAGGCATTCATCAAATCCTATTTTATCAATACACTCCTCCATTATAAGTTCCTCAAAGGTTCTAAATAACTTTGTCATTGGAGGAGTGTAAAACCACTGTCCTTTTCCTATGAACCTTCTAACCCATCCAAGTTTCTCTGCAACATCTGTTGGATCCTCCTTAAATGTAATAGCTCTTTTTCTTTTGTATTCACTTACTATGGTACCTGGTTCTATGGCACAAACATCAAAGGTTAAATCCTTTTCCTTTTCTGACTCTAAATGGGTTTTTACAAACTTTATGGTCCGGTCTATGATATTTCTTTTAAGTTCTCTCTCACATATATCACCGAATGTAAATTTTAATTCTAGTGCTTCTGTATCCTGTACCTTCGTATCTTGTAATTTCTTATATTGCGATTCTATTTCTTGTAATTTCTTATATTGCGATTCTATTTCTTGTAATTTCTTATATTGCGATTCTATTTCTTGTAATTTCTTAGATAGTGATTCTATTTCTTGTAATTTCTTATATTGCGATTCTATTTCTTGTAATTTCTTAGATAGTGATTCTATTTCTTGTAATTTCTTAGATAGTGATTCTATTTCTTGTAATTTCTTATATAGTAATTCTATTTCTTGTAATTTCTTATATTGTGATATTATTTCTTGCAATTTCATATCCGGTAATTTCATTTCTCGTAATTTCTTATATTGCGATTCTATTTCTTGCAATTTCATATCCGGTAATTTCATTTCTCGTAATTTCATAAGTGGTAATTCTTGCAATTTCATTTCTCGTAATTTCATAAGTGGTAATTCTTGTAATTTCTTAGATAGTGATTCTATTTCTTGTAAGTTCATACTCATTACTATATTATATCCTACAGGTATGTTGATATCATAGTTCTCAATGAGGATACCTCTAATACCTATCTTATGTTTCTTCCCAATCTTCTCAATAATGGGCTTCTTCAACCTTATAATGGCCTCATGGGCCCTGGCATAAGTACCTGAATCTATGTGTAATAAAAGTTCATTTCCTTGAAAATCATAATCTATTATTTTAGCGGCCTCATCCTCCTTTCCCTTTGGCACTCCCTTTAGGAAAATGTCTCTACTGTTTTTCAATACTTCTTCTATATCCTTTTTAATATCCTCACTTATCTCCCTACTGAATATTATTTTTCCTTTTAAATTGAACTTCATTATTTCACCGAAAATTATATATTATTATTCATTAAAAATTAATAACCTAAGATTTTTTTGATTTTAATATCTTGGGACCTCTCATAAGGGCTGTTAAACCAGTACGGGCCATCTCCTTAATCCCAAAGTTTCTAACTAAATCCACAAATGCATTTATTTTATCACTATTTCCAGTTATTTCCACTGTTAAAGACTCCTGACTTAGATCCACAATTTTTCCCCTAAATACGTTGGTATATTGTATTATCTGGGATTTACTACTTTCATTTGGAGCATGGATTTTTATAAGGCAAAGTTCCCTTTTTACACACTTATTAACACTTAAATCACTTACTTTAATAACTTCTATAAGTTTATTAAGTTGTTTTACCACCTGTTCAAGAATCTTATCATTTCCTTTGACTACTATGGTCATTCTTGCCAGGTTTGGAGATTCAGTAGAGCCAACTGTAATACTACTGATGTTATAGCCTCTTCTTGTAAAAAGTCCTGCAATTCTCTGCAATACTCCTGGATTGTTCAATACCAACACAGATATTATATGAGTATGGGTTTCATTATTTTTTTCCTTTTTTTCTGATTTTATAGATTCCATAAAACCACCAGATTTTATATTGTGGCATGTTCCTATGGAATAATGCCCTAAATTGAATAAATTAAATTAATTATTTTATTTTTTATTTTAATAATTCTTTTATTTTTTTATTAATTCTAATTTTTTTAATTTTTATTTTTATAATAATATTATTTTTTTATATATTCCTAAAACTACACCTTTATACCCTCATCCTTCTCAGATTCAGATAATTCCTCCGATAGAGTATCTTCATTTTTATTACTGTCTTTTTCCAAGAATCTCCTTTTTATTTCATCAAAGCATATAACTTTTTCATTAGGATGCTCAGTAATGGGATCTATTATATTTTTTAATTTACCCCCTGGAGGCACCATGGATAATGCCTCAGATGGATCTATGGCAAAGTCAAGTAAATAGGGCTTATCACTAAGTAGGGCCTCTTTAAGGCATTCCTCTATTTCTTCAGGATTTGTTATCCTTAGGGCATTTATTCCATAACCCTCTGCAACCTTTACGAAATCAGGAGTCTCTCCAAAATTAACACTACACTGTCTCTTTCCATAGAATATGTTCTGCCACTGATATACCATTCCAAGGGTCCTATTATCAAATAAACATATTACAACAGGTATATTATAATCTGCAATGGTTCCCAATTCTTGAATATTCATCATAAAGCCCCCATCCCCAGTAATAGATATTACCTTAAAATCAGGTTTTGCTATCTTGGCACCTATTGCAGAGGGAAATCCAAAGCCCATGGTTCCCAATCCCCCAGAGGATAGGAAAGACCTTGGAAAATGGGTTTTAAAGTAATGTGCCATCCACATTTGGTTCTGTCCAACATCTGTGGTTATTATGGATCTTTTCTCTATGTTTAATTCCCTTATAACATTCATTAGCCCCTTAACTATTCTTTGAGGCTTTATAGGTACATCACTATAATCCATCTTAGGAGTACAGGATTTCTTTAAGGATTGTAGATATTCTATCCACTCCCTATTTGCATTATTATTATTCATATTCATTTTAATTAGATGAGATACAATATTATTTAATATAAGTTTTGCATCACCAACAATGGGAACATCTACCCTAACATTTTTCCCAATTTCTGCAGGATCTATATCAATATGTATAATTTTTGCATGGGAGGCAAAACTATTAATATCTCCAGTTATTCTATCTGAAAATCTACATCCTATGGCTATTAACAAATCACTTTCAGAAACAGCATAGTTTGCAGGTTTGGTTCCATGCATGCCCACCATTCCAAGAGCCAATGGATGATCCTCTGGAAAGGAACCCTTTCCCATAAGTGTGGTACATACTGGGATACTGTATAATTCTGCAAGTTGCATAAGTTCTGAGGTGGCATTTGCTATATTTACACCGCCACCGGCTATGATTACAGGGCGCTCGGCTTTAGATATATGGGATGAGGCTAATTTAATCTGTTTTGGATGTCCCATCTTTGTAGGCTTATAACCTGGCAACTCCACCTTTGCAGGTATTGGATATTTATCCAAATCTAATTCTTCCTCTTGCACATCCTTAGGTAAATCAATATGCACAGGTCCAGGTCTCCCTGTTTTTGCTATATTAAATGCAGATCTGATGGTTTCAGGTATTTCCTTAGCACTCCTAAGTTGAAAATTGTGCTTTACAATTGGCATAAATAATCCTAAGGCATCTATCTCCTGAAAGGCATCATTACCTATTAATTTAGTGGGCACCTGTCCTGTAATTGCCACTATGGGAGAGGAATCAGCATGGGCTGTGGCCACGCCTGTTACAAGATTGGTAGCACCAGGTCCAGAGGTTGCAACACATACTCCAACCTTTCCACTGGCTCTTGCATATCCATCTGCTGCATGGGCTGCTCCCTGTTCATGCCTTGTAAGTATGTGTATAAGATCACTATCATACAGGGCATCATAGAATGGCAATAGGGCTCCTCCAGGATATCCAAATATAACATCTACTTTTTCATACTCCAATGCTTTTATTACGGCCTCCGCTCCTTTCATAAAATCACCAATTTTAAAATATAAATAAAATTTTAATAAAAAGATCTAATAAATATATTTAATAAAAAGATTTTGATAAACAAAATTAATAAATAAAATATAAATTTTTTAAATATTCCTTACTTTATAAATATAAATACTATAAAAATCTTAATAACTTATAACTTTAATAATTAATTAATAATCTTTAAGAATTTTAAATTATATTATACCTTTTGATTATACCAGGATATAAATCTATTACATTCCCATTTAAAAAGGCACTCATGGTATATATTACCCCAGGAGGCAATATATCAGTAGCAGACCCACATTTAACAAAGTATAGGTTATTAAAACTTAATAATCCCCCAAATATTAAACCTGCTAACTTAGGAAGGTCCTTCAACTCCTTAAAGGTAATAACCACAACAGGATCATCAGTATCTATTCCAGAGTACCCTATTCCAGGTATTTCCTTTGGATATTCACTTACACTGGAACCCACATCAAATCCATATTTTTTTCCAATATCCTCAACAAAAAGGGCCATTTCATCGACAATATCTTCCCCCCCATAGGTATCAAAGGACACTATAATTGAATCCCCATAATTAGAACCTGCCTTTGCCATAGCATAGGATATTCCTGCTCTTGCCTCCTTGGGATTTTTAGATATTCCATTTAAGTCATCAAATCCCTCGGCATGTTTTTTTAATAATGATAATATGGAGGCATTATTTTCTGCAATTAACTCCTCTGGCACAAGGGATGTGATTACAATATCATCCCCTGTAATATTGGATAATACTGATTTTATTCCATTGGGAACAATTAAGGGTAATTCTTTATTTATTTTTTTAATTATATTACTACTGGTCCTTACATCATTTGAAGATATATCTATGCCTATTGAAGTTATATACATGGGAGATTCCATATATTATCATCTCATTTTATATCTCTATTTTATTTTATACCATTTTATACAACCATATACTTTTTATTTATTTTTATTTTTTTAATTTTTTTATATTAATTCTATCATATTTTTACATACTTCAAATTTCATAACTCTTTTAAGGTATTCTTCCATCCATTCTCTTTTATACCTATTTACTACATAGGAACTATAAATATAATCAATATTTGTCTTAGATTCTACCAATATAAGACCCTCAGGAGGTACAGGAGGTACTCCCTCTTTATGGTTTTTATCCAAAAGGTTATCTACCCAATTTAAAGGTTTATTACCCATTCCAACTTCCGAAAGAACTTTTATTATTTTTCGTACCATGTTCCATAAAAAACTTTTTCCAATAATATCTATTATAAAGCAATGATCATAATTATTAATCTTTATATCATATACTGTCCTAATTGAACTCTTTTTTTTGGTTCTATCTCTTTTGGATAAATTATGAAAAGAATGGGTTCCAATAAGTCTTTTGGAGCATTGAATCATTAGATCAATATCATAATTAAAACCATATAATTTTGGTAGAATATATCTGTAATGTCTATATTCTATCTTAGGTATTTCATCTATTTTTTTATACCCTACTATCCAAATGCCTTTATTTTTTAATTTAGAGTAAATATGTGGTAGATTGGGCTCCCTCTTTAACTTAGCGATTACAAAGTTTCCAGTTGCAGAGACTCCTTTGTCAGTTCTTCCACCATGGAATACTATGCTATTTTTATCATCTGAGTAATCACATTCCATCAATGCATCCATAATGTAATCACATACTGTATTGCCATGGGGCTGGGATTGGAATCCCCTATGGCGTCCATCATAGGCTACCTTCATTATATACATATTCTCCATAGTATCCCAAGTTATTTACGTATAAATTAAAATATAATTCATTTTAGAATATACCAATTATAATACTTTAAAAAAATAAAAAAATTTTTTAATAATTTTAATAATTTAACAGTTTTATTAATCTTAAATAATTTTAAATGATTTAAATAATTTAATTAATTTTTATTTTTAATGTTATTCCATACCCTCACATATACAAAACTCACATAAGGAATATTCATTTTTCTGTTTATTTTTAACAGGGCAGAGGTATTTATTATTTTTTTTAACTATGGATTTTCCCCCTGGAAATCTTGTTCCAACAGGATGTAATGGCTTTTTTGCAATAAATATCAAATATGGAACTACAATCTTGGATAGTTTAATAAAAGAATCCTCCCCTTTTATACCACATTTAAATTTTTCTATTCTATTAAATAATTTCTCTAAATTAATATCTTTAATTTCAAAATTCTCAATATTACATTCTTCTTTTTTCCTTATTTCATTCAATACATTTACAAAGTGCATTATCTGGTTTTTAAGATAGGGCTCTCTATAGTCCTTTGGTAGATATTGCATATCCCTCTCCAAAAAGGCCCTTACATCCATTAAATCATATATGCTAAATTCCTTAGCCATATTTTTTAATAAATTAAATAGTTCCCTACTTTCCATAATTCCACAAATCCTACAACATATTTTCAATTGCAAAACTAATTAATGCCACAATTAATCCAATCAATGCCATTTTAATCCCTGATATCAGTATATTTTCCCTGGACATTTTACCTATAAATATACCAAGGATAAATAATATGGCCATAGTAATAATAATTGCAGAATATATTGCTAAATCCTTAGGTAAGAATAAAAAGGGAGTTATTGGAATAATGGACCCAAAAATAGTGGATAATCCATCCCATATACCACTTACAGTAGTTTTATTAAGGGCATCCTTATATGTTGTAGAGGATTTTAAAGAACCCTCTTTCCTTAAAAGAACCTTTTCCTGAGAGGCCCTTATACTTTCTAAAATAGCCCTTTCAGCAGTTAATGCCCCTAATATATTGGATATACCATTGGCTACACCGCCACCTATACCTGCTGCAATGATTATGGAAACCTCTCCTCCACTGGCACCTATTATAACCCCAAGGGAGGATAATGATCCATCAATAAGGCCCCTTATCACATACCTTATATCAAAATTTTCCATTTTAAAATATGATATAATTTCCTTTAAATTCACCAATCATCCCCTTTAAATAACTTTAATTTTTTATAAATTCCATTATTTTTAAGGACATTTCATAATTAATAAAGTAATCGTCAATTATGTTTTTTAAGGAACCTATTGAGTTAGTTTCAATATACAACTCCAATAATTTTAAATCATAATCATAGGATGTTTTTATTATTAATCCATCCTCTACATCATCCACCTTTAGACTTTTATATATGGCTTCCTTTCCAGGTAATGTCATTTTATATTTTATTTTTCCCATACTGTCCCAATTTTACTTTTTAATTGATTATTTTATTTTTACTTATTTTTTTACTTTAATTCCAAAAAAATATATATGGTAAAAATAATCCAAAAGGAATACTATAAATCCTTACCTTAGCCTGATGAAGTTAATAATTTATCCTGTAAAGTATTCCCAGCTCTCTCAGTGTTAGGTATAAGGAAATAATAATGGAAATTCTACTTTTTATGTTATTACTATTTATTATATATTTTTAAAGTCTTAAATTATTTATTTTTATTTTAATTATTTTTTATTTTATCGTACTTTATTATTTTATTATTTTTTTATTTATTATTGATTATTATTTTATTTTTTTAAATTATTTTATTTAATTCTTCCAATATTTTATTAGTTACTTCCTTGGTTTTTAATTTTCCCCCTAAATCTGGAGTTATATGGCCCTTTTCCAATACTGATTTAACAGCATTTCTTAAAATTTTACTTTCCTCCTTCATTCCAAGGTAATATAACATCATAGCACCACTTAGTATTGATGCTAAGGGATTTACCACCCCCTTTCCAGCAATATCAGGGGCTGAACCATGCACTGGTTCAAATAATCCATAACTATTGCCTATGTTTGCAGAGGGTGCCAAGCCAAGTCCTCCCAAGAGACCAGAGGCCTCATCAGAAAGTATATCTCCAAATAGGTTTGTAGTAACTATTATATCAAACATCTTAGGATTTTTTAATATATACATTGCTGTGGCATCCACTAAATAATCATCGGCAATAATATTAAATCTCCTATAATACTCACTTAACTCATAAAAGACCTTTAAAAATAACCCATCTGTTATTCTTAAAACATTTGCCTTATGAATACAGGATACCTTTTTTCTATGGTGCTTTAAGGCATATTCAAATGCAAATTTTATTATTCTATGGCATCCCTTTTTTGAAATAACCCTCTCTGCAATAGCCTCTTCAGTGTATGGGTTGTAGTATTCCCTACCAGAATATAATCCCTCAGTGTTTTCCCTAATTATTATAAAATCAATATCTTTAAAATTGCTTATTGGCCTAATGTTTGCATATAAGTCCAATTCCTTTCTTAATGTTAATATGGGACTTTTATATAATTTTTTTTCTAATTCTCCTGGTTTTGGAGTAGTTACTGCTCCAAATAATATGGCATCACATTCCTTTGCACTTTTTAGGGTTCGCTCTGGTATAGCACTACCATACTTTTTAAAGCATTCATAACCTGCATGTTCATATATAAACTGGAAATTCCCTAATTCTTCAAGAACTTGTACAGTTTCTGGAATTACTTCTTTTCCTACGCCGTCTCCTTCTATGACACATATTTTGTAAGTTTTCATTACCTCACCAAAATACCATTGGAGTTAAGATAATAACATTATAAAATAAAATTTAAAATTA
>JAHEPY010000001.1 GCA_019561565.1 Methanothermococcus sp. SCGC AD-155-M21 | reverse complement strand
TCCCCTAATATCAATAGATCTGATTGTAAATTAATGGATAATTTGGATAATATATCCCATATATTAGCCATAGGGGGAGATGGAACTGTATTAAGGGCCTCAAAATTAATAAATGGAAATGAGATTCCAATAATTCCCATAAACATGGGTACCGTTGGCTTTCTTACAGAATTTGATAGAGATGACGTATTTAAGGCCATAGATATGGTTATTATGGGAAATTATGAAATTGAGAAAAGAACCAATTGTTCCTGTGTTCTTAAAAGGAAAATAAATTCCAACAGGTGTAAAGAGGAGGACAATATTATTATGAATGATAGGGGAGATACTAATTATTGTGATTATACTCATAAATACCCTCTAAGTAGTAAAAATAAAGGTGAAGGGGAGGGAGAATGCAACAACAACAATGGAACCTATTGCCAGAAAATACTTCCAGACGCATTAAATGAGGTAGTTTTAATTACTAAAAGTCCAGCAAAAATGATTCATTTTGAAGTATATGTTAATGGGGAGATTGTAGAGAGGGTTAGGGCAGATGGGCTTATAATATCGACCCCAACAGGCTCAACAGCCTATTCATTAAGTGCAGGGGGGCCAATATTGGAGCCAGCGGTAAATGCCTTTATAATAGTTCCAATATGTCCATTTAAACTATTCTCTCGGCCAATAGTTGTTGATGGTAATTCTGAAATTAAAATAAAAATATTAAAAAAATCTGTATTAATTGTAATTGATGGAAATATTGAAGGATTTGGAAAAAAGGGAGATGAACTTATATTTAGAAAATCTGATTCTTATACTTACTTTGTTAAAGGTAAGCCCTTTTATGGTAAATTAAAAAAACTTGTGGATGGCAATTAGATACATAAGAAAAGTATTACGATTAATTATTATAAATTATAGTCCTAAAAAAACTATTTATAATAAATAAAAAATCTTAATTTCAAAAGAACCCTTATAAAAAAATAAAATAATAATTATTAAAAAAATTATAAAATTATAATTAAAAATTAAAAAAATAAGATTAAAATAAACTAGGTAATTTAAGATTTTAAAAATATACCTAAAAAGAAATAAGATATATAAAAATTAGAAATCTCCCATATTCTCCTTAATGCCCCTAAGTACTGAGAGGGTATGTAGAATTTCTTTACAGAGGGCATTATAAAAGTTATAATAATCTAAGATAGGAACTTAAAGTTATTTCTCTTTATTAATATTTTATCCTTTTATTATTTATTTATATTTTATTTTATTGATTATAAGTTAGGTTTATGTGCTTAACTATAACTACTCTACCCTCTTTTTCTTTAATTCCACAAGTTTTTCAATGGGTTTTAAATTAATCCCCTCTTCAAATTCAATATATCCATTTTTATGGGCTCTATCAATAAACCCTTCCCCCCACTTGGTTCTAATTAATACTGTGGAATACTCTACAGGAGTTCCTACATTTCCAATTGAAATATCCGAAGTGATTCCTGTAAAATCCCAGCAGGATTTGCAGCCCATTCTCATGGCATGCTCTACATCCTTTAAATTAAATTTAACAGTATCTCCATTTATAAGTTTTATTATTAATTTTCCCTTTTCTATTTCCATTTTTTTAACTTTCCATGGTTCAATGTTATTTTCCTTTAATATTTTTATCATTTTATCGTAATCATAAGTTTCAAAGCAGAAAAGTCCTATTTTTAATCTTATGGCATCCCTAAAGGGCTTTAATAGATCATTGTCAGATTTCATTATTTGATAAATGGCATCCATTACACAGGGAGTTCCCACTACTGCAATTCTTCTTAACTTTCTATCCATTACAGCCTCTTTAAGGGCCCTAAGTATTGGGACATTCCAATTGTATTTACTACCTGAGGATTTAATAGCCTCCTCCTTTGAGGTGGCTAAATAGGGTTCTGGTTCCAAGGTCCAATTATCCTCCATCATAACAAGGGCTCCATCTATTAATCCCTCCTCAAATGCATTGGCCAATAGGGCAGTTACTACCCCTCCATTTTGGAAGTTCTTTAAATCAATTTCAGATTTTGCCTTTAACATTTTTATTACTTTACCAATGCCCCCATCAACAGAAGAATCTGATGAATCCTTTATTTTTGGACAGGCATCATAACAGGCTCCACAGGATACATCATAAAGGGTAACCTTACAAAACTCAGCAGACATGGGATGCTCTTCATTTTCCACAGGAACTATAATACAGGCACATTCATCACACAGGAATTTTACAGGGCTCTCTTCCTTAAAATATATGTTATCCACAGGACATACTGCAACACAGGCCCCACATCCTGAGCATATATTTTTATCCCATACTTCTTCCTTTAAATTCAAGTAGGTCTTCATTATTCCACCATTTAATTTATTTTTCATATTTTTATTTTTAATTTAATTATCTCTCCTATCTTAAATCCTGAGTATATAACCTACCAAATGGTCTCTTTGATATTGGTGCTATCTTGGTATATTGAGAATCCATTAGTTTTTTCTTTATTTCATCTCCTAAATTAAATATACTGCAAAACTTCTCTATGTAGGTCTTTATTTTTTCTCTATCCTCTTCAGCAAATTCCTTAATATCTGCAGCCACACCAAGTTGGGAGTTATCTACCTCTCCCCTTATATAAATGGCTCCTCCATGGATACCTGTTCCAATCATTTTTCCATTAATTTTTCCAAGATCATTCCCTTCACTATCAATATTCAATACCAATATAAGTCCCCCTGCCATATATTCCCCTAAAAAATCTTTGGCTGTGCCCCCTATAACCAATACTGGGAATTTATCCATATATTCCTTCATATGGATACCACTTCTATAGCCTACATTGTCTCTTACAAATATTTTGCCTCCTCTCATTGAATGGCCAGTTACATCTCCACCATTTCCATGAATAATAATAGTGCCATCATCCATGGTATTTCCTGGAGCATGGTCTGTATTTCCATATACTATAATAGTTGGGCCGCTCATAAACATTCCAAGGTCTCCTCCTGGGACGCCATGGATTTCTATTGTTAAATCCTTTTTTTCAATACCATTTCCAATAAATCTTTGGCCCAATACATTTTTTAAAATAATCTTCTTTAATTTAGGGTTTTTATTAATTACCTCATGGATTTTTTCATTTAACTCCCTATATTCCATATCCTTGGCATCTATTATTACCTCCCTTTTTTCCTCTTCTCCATTTTTATTCATAATTTCACCTTTTTTAAATGAAATATAATTAAAATAATGAATAATAAAAAAATAAATAATAAATAATAAATTAAATTTAAATATGGATATAAATATTAAATAATAAAATATTAAATCTATTTTCTTTTTTCCTTTAATTATTTTTTATAGTACTACATACAACTTTTAAACATGTTATGAATATAATAATCCATACTTAAAGTACTTCCTCTGCATTTTCAGTGCTTAGGGGTGTGAGAGGAAGGAGGATAGTGTAAGGAATTTCTACTTATTAATGTTTATTTTTTTATTTCTTTAAGTATTTACTTCCCCTTATGTCTTTAAGTATTTTTTCTCTTATATTTTAAGATTTAAATTATTTTAATTTATTTTTTTAATTTTTAATTTTTTTAAATTATATTTTTTATTTATTTTATTTTTTTATATTATATATATGAATATAATAAATTATTTTGACTATAAACTATTTTTTTAATTATTTTAAAATTTTTTTATATTTTTATTTTTTAATTATTTTATTTTCAATAAATTAAAACCCTGCATGTTTAATACCCAGCGCCTCCAGTTCAACACTGCTTAATCCAATACCCCTTAATCTATCCCTATTGCCCCTTAAACTTTCAATGGAGTTAATTCCTGCTGCTCCAAGTAATTCCTTAATTTCAAGGGTCCAGGCCTTGATAAGATTAGCAACCCTATTAGTTCCCTCTTCAACATCCAATCTATTTACTAACTCAGGTTTTTGGGTTGCAATACCCCAGGCACATTGGCCTGTATAACATCTACCACAAACCCTACAACCCATTGCTACCATTATGGCAGTTCCAATATATACAGCATCTGCTCCAAGGGCTATGGATTTAAACACATCAGCAGAGTTTCTAATACCTCCACTGGCAATAATACTTACTTCATTTCTTACTCCCTCTTCCCTTAATCTCTGATCAACTGCTGCAATAGCCAATTCTATAGGTATTCCAACATTATCTCGGAATACCTTTGGAGCGGCTCCTGTACCTCCTTTAAATCCATCAATTACTACAGCATCTGCATCTGAGGTGGCAATACCATTTGCAATGGCTGCTACATTATGCACTGCTGCTATTTTCACAAATACTGGTATCTTCCATCTTGTAGCCTCCTTTAAACTCCTCACCAACTGTGCTAAGTCCTCTATGGAATAAATATCATGATGAGGTGCGGGAGATATGGCATCACTTCCCTCAGGTATCATTCTTGTCATGGAAACCTCAGCAGATACCTTTTCTCCAGGTAAATGCCCTCCTATTCCTGGTTTTGATCCTTGTCCTATTTTTATTTCAATTGCAGCCCCTCTCATTAGGTAATCCTCATTAACTCCAAATCTACCACTGGCTATTTGTGTAATGGTATGATTAGCATAGGGATAAAGAGCCCTGTGCAATCCTCCTTCTCCAGTACCCATAAATGTTCCACATTCCTTAACAGCCTTTGCCATTGCCAAGTGTGAATTTAAAGATAGGGCTCCATAGGACATATGGGCTATCATAATTGGAGTTTCCAATTTTAAATTAGGGGCTATATTGGTTTTTAATTTTGCTTTTTTAATTTTTTTGCCCTCTATTTCCTCTTCGATGTATTCAAATTCCAATTTTTTTGGTTTTTTTCCAATGTATGTTCTTAATTCCATAGGTTCCCTTAATGGATCTATGGATGGGTTTGTTACCTGACAGGCATCCAACACTATATTATCAAAGTAGGTTGGAAGTTCTTTGGCATTTCCCATACCACTTAATAATATACAGCCTGTCCTGGATTGGTTTATTATATCTTCCCTTACCTCTCTTGTCCATAAGGGATGGTCTCTCCAGCATGTTGCATTTTTATTTACAGTAATGGCATCCCTTGGGCACATGGCCACACATCTTTGACAGGCTCCACATCTGTTGGAGTAGGTAACTATTTTGTTTCTGTCCCTTCTATATACTCCCCAAGAGCATTCTCTTACACATCTCTCACAGAGCATACATCTATTACTATTAATTTCCACTTTATATTTTGGCGGAACTGTTGAAGGTATCATTTTTATTCCTCCTAATAATTAATATTTTTTTATTATTTTTCCATTTTAACAATCACAGGCATTCCTGCATCAGGCATCTCAACCTTGTCCAACTCAGGAGAGATTCTTCTTATGGCAGCCTCTTCACTTGATACAAATACTAAATCATCCTTTTCAGCAACAACAAGGGGCCTAAGTTTTATTCTATCTGTAATCCCTATCATGCTATTGTTTTTTTCCACATCTCCATTCATAAATACCATACCCTCATGGGTACCCACTATTATGGCAAAGGGACCATTTAAAACAGCGCCCCCATAGGTCATTCTTATACTTTCATATGTTTTTCTCTCATCCTTCTCCATAAGATCTATCTCCTTCCAGAACTTTGGAGCAATGGCACTTAGGGCATACTCCACAGGCAATTCATGTTTTCTAATGAGGAGGTCAAAGATATAAGCCACAACCTCAGTATCTGTTAGCATTCTACATTTATACCCAAAACTTTCCACGTATCTTTTGTTTGTACCATAACTTGTAATCTCTCCATTATGCACAACAGACCAATTTAATATATTAAAGGGATGGGCTCCTCCCCACCAACCCTTTGTATTGGTAGGATACCTGGCATGGGATAACCACATATAGCCCTTATATTGATCCAATTTATAAAACTCTGCCACTTCCATGGGCCATCCTGATGCCTTAAATACTCCTAAGTTTTTACCACTTGAAAATACAAAGGCTCCATCAATTTTATCATTTATCTCCATAACCATATTTACCATTAAATCATTTTCAATGTCTTTATATGAAGTATGGAAATCATAAAAAAATCTCCATGGAATAAACTCCTTTTTTAAAATCTCTCCATTTGTAGGAATCTCTTCATCCTTAATGACCTTTCCATACTTTTCCAATGTGTCCTTTACCTTACTAATTATTTCATAGTGATCTGGCGTATTATTTAAAAAAACATGTAGGGCATAACTATCTTTGTATTTTGGATATATTCCATAACCAACATATCCAGAGCCTTGCCCATTTCCTCTTTCCTTTAAACTATCCAATGCTATGGCAATTTTATCTCCACTTATTGGTCTTTTCTTTTTACTTATAAATCCAATAATTCCACACATGGTACTCCTCCATTTTGTAGGTCATAATACTATAAAAAAAGTTATTTATATATTTTATTAAATGAAGTTTATAAAATAATAATATTTAAAATAATAAATAATTAAAATATATAATATAATTAAAAATATATAAAATATTTAAATATAAAATAATTACAGTCATAATAAGGATAAAATATTAATAAAGAAGATAAATAAAGAAATAATTTAATTCCCTACCTTAGATTAATATAACGTTATAATTAATCCTGTAAAGGATTACCTTTCTCTCTGTGCTCAGAGCATTAATGAGAATAATAATAGGATTTTTACTTTTTATGTTTTTATTCCTTTTAAGTATTTTAAAATTTAGATTTTTATTTTAATTTTAATTATTCTTTATTTTTTAGTCTCATTATCATTATTATTTTTTTTATTTATTAATAATTTTTATAATTATTTATTTTATTTTTTTAATACTATAAATTCCTATTAATATCATTTACTCATAATAAATACTTCTTATATTTAAATATTAGCCTTGTAATATTTCTTATATCCTCTCCCTGTTTTTTAGCCTCATTTAGATAGGCTAAGTATCTCTCTTTTGTAATTATAGATGGGTTGGATTTCCAATTTTCACCATGGAGCATTAGATCAAAACATCTTGCCTCACTTTCTGTTAAATTAAGAGTTCTATACTTCTTTAAATGAACTTTAAATGTTAAATTATCCTCAATTGGAGTATTAAGAGTTAGATTACATAGTTCAGTTTTGGGTATTGGCTCGGCAATGGATATAAAAATATCATCTAACTCAGCATCCACAATAAAGTCCTTGGTAAGTAAATAATCAAGATCCCTTTCTCCAGGATAACCAACTATAAAACTTCCCCCTACTTTTACATTATACTCCTTTGCTAAATATATTCCATTAAGATTCTTTTCCTTATTTACGCCCTTTTTCATGGATTTTAATATTCTATCGCTCCCACTCTCCAAGCCATAAAATACCCAGCCAATGGTGTATTTTTTTATGGCCCTTAGAGTATCCTCATCAACATAATCCACCCTCATATCAGGCACAGAGAGGTTTTTACTCCCAATTATTCTCCCTATCTTTTCTAACATCTCTATAAATGCAGATTTATTTACATCCTTTTTGAAGTTATAGAGGTTTCCTGTACCTCCACTTATGGCTATTCTTTTAACTCCCTTTTTTTTAAACTCCATTATTTCTTCCAATATAAGATCCAATGGCTTACTTCTTACCCTCTTTCCAAAAAACTTTGGAACCTGACAAAAGGTGCAATTCCCCAAACATCCCCTATGGGTCTCGATATATACATTTGCTCCCCTTATACTTTGATTACCTATGTCCTTTGGTATAAGTGGTTTTGATAATAATTCAGGTTTTTCCTTTGGTTGGTTTATTACTATCTCTCCATTTTCTAAATATGCTAAGCCCTCATCATGGCCATCTATTATATTTGGAACTGTAATCTCCCCCTCTTCCAATATTACTCCATCCACATTCATTTCATTAAGAATAATTTCAGGATAGGAGGATACAGGGCCCCCAACATAAACTTTAATTTTTTTATTATTTTTAGTAGAGTTCCTTATGATTTCAATGGCTTTTTTTAAATTATTATCTAAAATATGCAATGTAGAGTATAAACTTAAAATAACAACTTCAGATTTTAAAAAGAGATTGATTGTATTACTATTTAATAATCTAACAAGGTTAATATTATATTTATTTTTAAATTTTTCCTTTAATACTCCTCCCACAATCATGGCACCGTAGGTATAGTAATTAGGAGAAAATATAGTTATCCTCTTCATTTTTACCACATATTAACTATAATTGGACTATTTTTAGATGGTATATAAGGGTTTTTCTTAACCATCAATATGGCATCTGAACCATCATCATAATAGTTTTTTAATAATCTTTTATCATTATACCCTTTACTGTAATAGAATTTCCTTGCTATTTTATTATCAAATTTTACTTCAAGTACCATGTTATTTATATTATATCTCTTAAATAAAATGTGTTCCAAGGCATTTAACAACATGGTTCCAATTCCTTTATTCTTATATTCTCTATCCACGGCAATAGATATTATATGACCATTTCCCCATTCTATAATGCCCATAATATACCCAATTAATTTTTTACTATTTGCCTCTTCCACCACCAAAAACCCCTCTGGAAATGAGGTATATACTTGCATAATTAATGATGGAGGATAACTATATTCAAAGGATTCCCTTTCTATATCTATTATCCTATTTATATCCTTATCCTTCATTCCCCTTATTTTAAAGTACATTACTTTCACGTATAATCTTATTGTTTTAAAAGTTCAATAAATAATAAATTTAATCCTATATAAATTTTAAATTTAAAAAAATAGAAAAAAATTATATAAAAATTTCCTTTATAAATTNTAAAAAAGAAAATATTAATTAAGGTTTATTTATCTTAAAGGCTTTTCCATCTTTCCACTCTAAATAGATTGGCTCTTCAGGAATATCTTCAAGGGTTTTGAAGTACTCCACAGCAGCCTTAGTACCCCATCTATCAGAGCCTGCTAAGAGGATAACTGTATGTCCATTGATTATCTGTTTTTGAATTACTCCCTTATGCTTTCCTGGGTATTCATTAGTTACCTTAACTGAGAATGCCCAGAGATATTTTTTTACAGTTGGGTTTGCCACTGGTCCCCCTACAAGGATACAATCCTCTTTTATTTCAAGGGGTTTATTTGTTAAATCCAATGTTGTTTTTAAGTCCTTTGCTGAGAGATCACCATCTATCTCAGAACCTACTATTATTTTTGATTTATGTACTATTTCCCTTATTTTCTCTGATTTAATACCTGAGGATACATCTAGGTAGGGATCTTTAAATATTGAGGATCCGCCTCCTCCGGATGATCTGCTACCTCCTCCTGAGGATGTGCTACTTGATAAGGTAACACTTCTAATGTTTCCTGCATTATAATATATAGTATCAGAAGGGTTAAGTAGGGTATTACCATTTAAATAAAAAGTAACCTCTGCACCATCCTGTCCCGGTGCATATACCAATAACTTTCCATCTAAATAAGTAGGGCCTCCAAATCCATCTAAATAAGTAGGGCCTCCAAA